>CASTQR010000141.1 GCA_949451265.1 uncultured Eubacteriales bacterium
CGCGGTAGCGCTCGATGTCCTTCTTGGCCAGGTAGTCCAGCAGCTTGCGGCGCTTGCCGATCATCTTGTACAGGCCGCGGCGGCTGTGGTTGTCGTGGATGTGCACCCGCAGGTGCTCGGTGAGCTCCTGGATGCGGGCGGTGAGGATGGCGATCTGCACCTCCGGGGAGCCGGTGTCGGTGTCGTGGGTGCGGTTGGCCTCAATGACGGCCGTCTTTTGGTCCTTGCGGATCATGGGGGATTCCACCTTTCTGAAATGATTACCCTGCCGCTGGGTGGCGGGCCGGTGTGTGCCGCGGGGACGCGGCGGTGTCCCGGAACTAAGCAGGCGGGCGTACCTTGGAAGCATACCATATTTATTCCCATTTGTAAAGCGGAAATTACCTTGCTTTCGCCTTTTCAGCGCAAAAAACGAAAGCGGGCCGGTTCCCCCGCCCGCTTTCCGTCTTTCTTCCATTCCGCTCAGAACACCAGCACCCGCAGGATCAGGGCCAGCGCCAGCCCCGCCACCGACAGGGTGGCCGCCAGCTCCCCCAGGGCCAGGGCCGCCCGGTGCTTCTCCCGGGGGCGGCGGCGGAGCTCCCGGCCCGCGTAGGAGGCCAGGCCGCTCTCCGGTTCCTCATACAGCTCCTCCGCGGCCTCGTCCAGCTCCATGAGGTTGTCCGCCTTCCACGCGGCCAGGTCCACCACCCTGCCCGCCGGGGCGGAGGGCGCCTCCCACCAGCAGGGGGCGCCGCTGTCCCCGCCGGACGCCCGCTCCAGCCGCTGTCCCGCGGCCTGGTTCTGCCATGCGCTGTGCTGGGTCAGATAGATGGTCTGTTTCATTGCCAAAGCCTCCTTGTCCTGTTTGGCCTAAGCATACCGCGTTTGGTGCCCCATAAACCGGGATATTTTGACGGATTTCCCGGAAGTTTTTCCTCTTGCCCCAGATAATAATATATTCGTTCGAGTTTGTCAAGAGGATTTCGGAGATTTGTTCGATATTTTTCAAAAAATTTTCCACAGACCCGGCGGGGGCTGTGGAAAACCCGAAAAAAGCCCGCCCCCGGAATGGACCGGGGGCGGGTAACCGCTCTTACAGGTAATTGCGGGGGTTGACGCTGGTGCCGTTCACCCGGACCTCGAAGTGGCAGTGGGGGCCGCTGGAGTTGCCGGTGGAGCCGGCACGGGCGATGATCTGGCCCTGGTACACCTTCTCGCCCACGCTCACCAGCAGCTGGGAGTTGTGGCCGTAGTAGGTGACGATGCCGTTGTCGTGGCGGATGGCCACCAGCAGGCCGTAGCTGCCGTTCCAGCCCGACTTGATGACGGTGCCGCCGTCGGCGGCCTTGATCCCGGTGCCGTAGGGGACGGCGATGTCCAGGCCCAGGTGGAAGTCATAGCTTCCCCACAGGTTGCGCCCGCCGAAGTTGGAGGTGATGGTGCCCCGCACCGGCCAGATGAAGTAGCCGTTGGAGGCGGTGACGGGCCGGGGGGTGGTGCCGGTGTAGGTGTAGGTGGTGGTGGCCTCCTTCAGGGTCTGGGAGGAGAGGATCTCCCGGTCCAGCTCCACGTTGTTCACGTAGGTGACCTGGGCGTTCACCAGGGCCAGGCCGTCCTCCCCCTGCTCCTTCACCTTGGTGTCCCCCACGTAGAGCTCGGCGGTCTCGATATACTCCACGGGGCTGGGGATCTCCTGCTCGTAGGTCTCGTTGGTGACCACCCGGACGGACAGCCGGGGCACCGCCTGCTGGATGATGAGCTCCTGGCCCACCCACAGCTTGTTGACGATGACGTCCGGGTTCAGCACGGACAGCTCGTTGGGCATCATGTCCAGGGAGTAGGCGATGGCGTTGAAGGTGTCCCCCTTCTCCACCACGTAGACCGCCTCCTCCACCGACAGGGAGGACAGCTCCGCCCGGATGGGCTCGATATCGAAGGTGCTGTTGGCGGGCATCTCCACGGGGTAAACCTGCACGTCCTCCACGAACTCGTAGCGGATGGCGTCGGCGGGGATATAGGGCTGGGCGATCTCGTCCAGCAGCCGGTACAGCTCGCCGCTGTCGGCGGCCCGGCCGATCTCCACCCCGTCCACCGAGATGGCATAGGCGGTCATATAGGCCCCCACGTCCTGGAACAGGGCGTCCTCCACCGCCACGGCGTCGCACAGGGCGTCGGGGGCGGCGTAGGCCGGGGTAAAGGTGACCTGGGGCTCGTAGTCGTAGTCCTCGCCCAGCACGCTGGCGGCCCTGGCCTCCACGTTGGACACGATGGCCTTGCCCGCGCTCTCGTCGGAGACGAGGCCCACCTCCTGCCCGTTGACCTCCATGACGTAGGCCCGGACGTAGGTGTCCTTGAACGCCGTCCAGCAGATGAACGCCGCCAGCAGGGTCACGTAGAGCAGCGGGGAGATGGGGTGCCGGGCCACCACGCCGCGGATCTTGGCGGCGCTCTGGCTCACCTTCTCCAGCCCGCCGGCGGTGAGGCCGTTCACCTTGTCCCAGCCCGCCCCGGCGGCCTGGGCGGCGGATTTGCCCGCCTCCCCCGCCTTTTCGCGGAAGCTGTTCCAGGCGGCCTTGGCCTCCGCCTTCCGGCCGGGGGCGGCGGGCTTGGGCTCCGGCTTTGCCTCCTCCTGTCCGGCCTGCCCCTGGGCGGGGAGGGCCTGGTCGATATACTGCCTCCAGGACTGGGGCTTGCCGCCCCCCTGGGCTTCTTTGGTGTCGCTCCCGCCTCTCACGTCAGTTCTCTCTTTGGCCGCGTCCCTGGGCTCGCGGCTGTCGTGTGTGCGCTTCACAGCGTTCCCTCCTGTTGAGTTTGGGGTTTCCGTCCATCCTGTAACCAGTTACAAAAAACGAAAAGGGTTACAAAACAGTTACAGCCTTATCTTACACTGATCTGCCCGCCCAGTCAAGCCCTGATTTTCCGCCCCCTGGACAAACTGCCGGATCTTTGCGGCATATCTTGTTGTGTTTTGGCGGATATGGGGGCAGGGGGGCACATTCTCTGGTGTACTTGGCAAAACCGCCAAAAATTACCCCATATTTTCGCCCATTTGCCCAGCCCACTTGACAGGGCCCGCCCCTTCCGCTACAATAGACGCAACCGCATAGTGAATGGAATATCACAGGGGCGCTGGAAGCACTTTCCGGCTGTGATGTGGAGGATGAAAGCCCTCCCGGTCCCTCGTACCTGATCCGGGTAATGCCGGCGTAGGAAGTGAATTCGACAAAAAGGGCCGTTGTCGTTTCTCCCGCTACCGCATTGCACCGTTTGCATTGCGGTATACTTATTATTTAGGAGGAAACGACAATGAAGAATGTGAACCAGACCACCCGTATGCTCTGCGAGGGGGCGGTCAGCATCGCGCTGGCCTACGCGCTCACCTTTGTGGAGCTGGACCTGTGGTTCCAGGGGGGCTCCATCAGCGCGGCGATGATCCCCATCATCCTGTTCGCCGTGCGCTGGGGGGCGGGCTGGGGTATCGTTGCCGGTCTGGCCTTCGGCACGCTGAAGTATTTCCTGGGCCTGGACAGCTTTGTGATCAGCTGGGTTTCCATCGTGTTCGACTATACCGGCGCCTATGCCATGGTGGGACTGGCCGGACTGTTCAAGCGCAAAGCCAGCCTTGCCCCCGTGGCGGCGCTGGTGGCGGGCGCGGCCCGGTTCGTGGTGCACTACATCAGCGGCGTCACCGTCTACGCCGAGTGGATGCCCGAGGAGTTCATGGGCCTGACCATGACCTCCCCCTTCTTCTACTCCGCGCTGTATAACGGCGGCTATATGCTCCCCAGCACCCTCTTGGCCGTGGTGGTGTGCGCGGCGCTGATGAAACCCCTGAGCAAATTCCTCAACGGGGAAGATTTAACGTAAGGACTGATTTTTGTGGGCAAATTCAGCGGCGTGCTGTTCTTCACCGACTACGACGACACCTTATATAATAGCGCCCACACCGTCTCTCCGGAAAACCACGCCGCCATCCGGTACTTTATCCAGAACGGCGGCCGCTTCTCCATCGCCACCGGACGGGCCCACCGCACCTTCACCCCCCAGATCGCCCGGGAGGGGCTGACAATCAACGCCCCGGTGGTGCTGTCCAACGGCGCCATGCTGTACGACTACCAGGCGGACCGCTGCCTGGTGGAGGCCCACCTGGACGGGGAGGCCCCCGGCCGCCTGGCCCAGCTGTGCCGGGTGTTCCCCGACCTGGCGGTGGAGGCGTACCACGGGGAGGAGATCTACGTCCACAACCCCAACGCCGTCACCACCGCCCATTTGAATAAGGTGGGGGGCATCCAGATCCCCTGCCCCATCGGGAATATGCCCACCCCATGGATCAAGGTGCTGCTGGAGCAGGACCACCCCTATCTGCTGGCAGTCCAGGCCCACCTGCTGCGGTGCTGGGGGGACAGCTTCGAGGCCATCTTCTCCAACCCCTACCTGCTGGAGCTCACCGCCAGGGGCTGCCATAAGGGCTCCATGGCGGCCAAGGCGGCCCAGCTCCTCCACATCGCGCCGGAGCACTTCTACTGCATGGGGGACAACCAGAACGACATCCCCATGCTGGAGCTGTCCGCCATCCCCTTCGCCCCCGCCAACTGCGCCCCCGAGGTCAGGGAGTGGATGGCCGCCCGGGGCACGGCCCTGCTGGGCCGCTGCGATGACCACGCCGTGGCCCAGGCCATCGGGATCCTGGATTCCCTCTACTGAACCGCCAAGGGCCCCGGACAGCATCTGTCCGGGGCCTTTTTTACCGGGAAGCCCCCTCTTAGAGCCTGTTTAAAAACTTTTGACAAGAAGTAGAAAGAAGCGGATAATAA
>CASTQR010000142.1 GCA_949451265.1 uncultured Eubacteriales bacterium
GGCCTCCACCTCGTCGGCGGGGGACATGACCACCATGCCGGGGATGGAGCGCATGAGGGCGTAGTCCTCCAGACACTGGTGGGAGGCCCCGTCCTCCCCCACGGAGATGCCGCCGTGGGAGGCGCCGATCTTCACATTGAGCTGGGTGTAGCCGATGGAGTTGCGCACCTGCTCATAGGCCCGTCCCGCGGCGAACATGGCGAAGGAGGAGGCGAAGGCCACCATCCCCATGGAGGCCGCGCCCGCCGCCGCCGCCATCATGTTTCCCTCCGCGATGCCGCAGTTGAAGTGCCGATCCGGAAACTCCCTGCCGAAGGTGGCGGTCTGGGTGGAACCCGCCAGGTCCGCGTCGAACACCACGATATTGTCGTGCAGGGCCCCCAGCTCCTTCAGCGCCGCGCCGTAGCCCATCCGGGTGGCGATTTTTTTCACGTCCGCCATGTTATTCCGCCTCCAATTCCGCCAGTTTGACGTTCAGCTCCGCCAGGGCCTGCTGGTACTGCTCTGCGTTGGGGGCCTTGCCGTGCCAGCCCACCTGGTTCTCCATGAAGCTGACCCCCTTGCCCTTCACCGTTTTCATCACGATGGCAAAGGGGCGGCCCTTTACGGTTTTCGCCTGGGCAAAGGCCCCCTCAATGGCGTCGAAGTCGTGCCCGTCGATCTGGGTGGTCTCAAACCCGAAGGCCGCCAGCTTGTCCAGGATGGGGTAGGGGCTCATGACCTGATCCACCGGGCCGTCGATCTGGAGGCCGTTGTTGTCGATGATGACGCACAGGTTGTCCAGCTTGTAGTGGTGGGCGAACATGAACGCCTCCCACACCTGGCCCTCCTCAATCTCGCCGTCCCCCAGCAGGGTATACACCCGGCAGGGGTTCTTTTGGAGCTTCGCCGCCAGCGCCATGCCGCAGGCGGCGGACACCCCCTGGCCCAGGGAGCCGGTGGACATGTCCACGCCGGGGGTGGAGCGCATATTGGGGTGCCCCTGGAGATGGGAGCCGATGTGCCGCAGGGTTTTCAGATCCTCCCAGGGGAAGAAGCCCCGCAAAGCCATCGCCGCGTACAGCCCCGGCGCGCAGTGCCCCTTGGACAGCACAAAGCGATCCCGGTCCCACTTCCGGGGGTCGGCGGGGTCGATGTTCAGCTCCTTGAAATAGAGGTAGGTGAACAGCTCGGCGGCGGACAGGCTGCCGCCGGGGTGGCCGGACTTGGCGGCGTAGGTGCCCTCGATGATGCCCATGCGCACCTTGCAGGCGGCGATGCGCAGTTCCTTTTTCTCGTTGGCCGTCATGGTATTCCTTCTTTCTTTACAGCCCTTCGGCGCTCTCGGATAGGCCAAAGCGGCAGCTGGTTTTGCTGGCAAACGTCTCCCCGGCCCGCAGCACACAGGAGGGGAAGCCGGGTTGGTTGGGCGAGTCGGGGAAGAACTGGGTCTCCAGGCAGAAGCCGTGGCGGTTTCCGTACACGGCGCCGCCCTTCCCGGCGGGACAGCCCTGGACGAAGTTCCCCGTGTAGAACTGCACGCCGGGGAGATCGGTGGACACGTGCAGAGAGATGCCCGTGTCCGGCGACCAGGACAAAGCAAATTCCTCCGAGGGGCGGCTGGGATCCAAAACCCAGTTGTGATCATACCCGCCCGCCATGGCAAGCTGGTCGAACTTGTCGCCGATGCGGGCCCCGATGGGCTGAACCGCCCGGAGGTCCATAGGGGTGCCGTCCACCGGGGCGATCTCCCCCGTGGGGATGGAGCCGGGGACGGTGGGGGTGTAATGGGAGGCATACAGCCTGATATACTGCCCCTCCACGCTGCCGCTGCCATGGCCCGACAGGTTGAAATAGGTGTGGTTGGTGGGGTTGAATACCGTGTCCCTGTCGCAGACGGCCCGGTACCCGATGGTCAGCGCCCCGCCCTCCAGGGAGTACGTCACCTGGACGGACAGCGTGCCCGGATACCCCTCCTCCCCGTCGGGGCTCACCAGGGACAGGGTGACGGAATCCCCCGCCAGCTGCTCCACCGTCCAGATCTTCTTGTCGAAGCCCGCCTTCCCCCCGTGGAGGGAGTTGGGCCCGTCGTTGGCGTACAGCGGGTATTCTACCCCGTTCAGCGTGAAGTTCGCCCCGCCGATCCGGTTGGCGTACCGCCCCACAATGGCCCCCATGTATTTGTCCTGGGCCATGTAGCCCTCTAAGGTATCAAACCCCAGCGCCACGTCCACCGGGTTCCCGTCCCGATCCGGCGCGACGAGGGAACGCACCGCCCCCCCATAGGTAAGAATCTGACAGGTCATGGGCCCGTTCCGCAGGGTGATCTGCTCGACCAAAGCCCCGTCAGGCATACGGCCGAAGGCCGTCCTGTTGTCCTCCATAGTTCCTCCGCTCCGCCGGGAATCCGGCCTCAATGATGTTCGCCCATAGTATATCATAATAACCCGCCGAAAACAACCGCAAACCATTTTTATTCGCCCGAAAATTTCCGTTTTCCCATTGGCATACCCGGATTTTTTTGGTATAATGCCCCATAGGATTAAAATGGCGGGGTATCGTCCCACCAGGAAGGAAGGTGGGGCATTTGCGCGGTTCCCTCCCAAGATTAAAGGAAAAGCTGATGGAAGCGCTGAAGGCGGTGCTGCCCATCGTGGGCATTGTGCTGGCCCTATGCTTCAGCGCGGCCCCCATCTCCCCCAGCATCCTCCTGTGCTTCCTGCTGGGGGCGGCCATGATCATGGCCGGCATGATGTTCTTCACCTTAGGCGCGGAGGCCAGCATGACCCCCATGGGCGAGCGGGTGGGCACCGCCGTCACCCGCAGCCGGAAGCTGCCCGTCATCATCCTCATGGGCTTCCTGCTGGGCTTCCTCATCACCATCTCGGAGCCCGACCTCCAGGTGCTGGCGGGCCAGGTGCCCGCGGTGCCCAACATGACACTGATCCTGTCGGTGGCGGCGGGGGTGGGGGTGTTCCTGGTGGTGGCCCTGCTGCGTATGCTGTTCGGGGTGGCCCTGCCCCCTATGCTGGTGTTCTTCTACGTGGTGGTGTTCGCCCTGGCCTTCTTCGTGCCCAAGGACTTCCTGGCGGTGGCCTTCGACTCCGGCGGCGTCACCACCGGGCCCATGACCGTCCCCTTCATCATGGCCCTGGGCGTGGGCATCTCCGCCATCCGGAATGACCGCCACGCCGCGGACGACAGCTTTGGCCTGGTGGCCCTGTGCTCCATCGGGCCCATCCTGGCGGTGCTGATCTTAGGCATGATCTTCCGCCCGGAGGAGGGGGCCTACACAGCCCCCGCCCTGCCGGAGATCGCCGACTCGGTGGAGCTGTGGGCCCTGTTCCGGGACGGCCTGCCCACCTACATGAAGGAGATCGCAATCTCCCTCCTGCCCATCACCGCCCTGTTCGGGGTGTTCCAGCTGGTGTCCCTCAAGCTGTCCCTGCGGACGCTGAAGAAGATCGGCGTGGGGCTGGTGTATACCTACGTGGGGCTGGTGCTGTTCCTCACGGGGGCCAACGTGGGCTTCATGCCCGCCGGCAATTACTTAGGGCAGGTGATGGCCTCCCTGGATGCCCGGTGGATCATCGTCCCGGTGGGCATGGTCATCGGCTACTTCATCGTCAAGGCGGAGCCCGCCGTCTACGTCCTCAACCGCCAGGTGGAGGAGATCACCGACGGGGCCATCCCCTCCTCCGCCATGGGGGCCAGCCTGTCCATCGGCGTGGCGGCGTCCATCGGCCTGGCCATGGTGCGGGTGCTGACGGGCATCTCCATCCTCTGGTTCCTCATTCCGGGGTACGCCATCGCCATTGTGCTGTCCTTCTTCGTGCCCAGGATTTTCACCGCCATCGCCTTCGACTCCGGCGGCGTGGCCTCCGGGCCCATGACGGCGGCCTTCCTGCTGCCCTTCGCCCAGGGGGCCTGCGCGGCGGTGGGGGGGAATATCGTCACCGACGCCTTCGGGGTGGTGGCCATGGTGGCCATGACGCCCCTCATCGCCATCCAGATCTTAGGCATGGTCTACCAGGCCCGCCAGCGTTCCGGGGCCAAGGCCGCGCCGTCCGCCCCGACCTTCGCGGAGCTGGATGACGACGCCATCATCGAGCTGTAAGGGGGGAGCGGCATGAACGAGCTGTATCTCATGGTGGCCATCACCGAGCGGCCCAGGGCGAAGCAGTTTGTGGAGCTGTTCGCCCGGCACAATATCGCCGTCACCCTCAGCGCGTTGGGGGCGGGGACGGCGCGCAGCGAGCTGCTGGACTACTTCGGCCTGGAAAAGACGGAGAAGGTGGTCACCTTCTCCGTGGTGACCCGCTCGGCGTGGCGGTCGGTGAAAGCCGCCATGCAGCGGGAGCTGAACATCGACGTGCCCGGCACGGGCATCGCCTTTATCATCCCCTTAAGCAGCATCGGGGGAAAGAAGCCCTTGGCCTTCCTCACCGACGGCCAGGATTTTGAAGCGGGGGAGGAGAGCGCCTTGAAGGGAACGAAATACGAGCTGCTGGTGGTCATCGCCAACCAGGGCTACACGGAGCTGATCATGGACGCGGCACGGGAACAGCAGGCGGGGGGCGGCACCGTCCTCCACGCCAAGGGCACCGGCATGGAGAAGGCGGAGAAATTCCTGGGCTTCTCCCTGGTGAACGAAAAGGAAATGGTGTTCATCGTGGTAAAGACCGTCACCAAGAACCGGATCATGCGGGCCATCATGGACAAGGCGGGGCTGAACACCAAGGCCCAGTCCATCGTGTTTTCCCTGCCCGTCACGGGGACGGCGGGTATGCGCC
>CASTQR010000143.1 GCA_949451265.1 uncultured Eubacteriales bacterium
TCCTCGATGCACCCCACGTACCGCCCGCCGTGCTGGAGGGCGTGGATGGTCTGGGAGGCGGTGAGCAGGCTGTCGGCGTTGCCCGCGTCCAGCCACACGTAATTGTCCTCCAGGGGAATCACCCGCAAATTCTCCCGGCGGAGGTATTCCAGGTTCACGTCGGTGATCTCCAGCTCGCCACGGGCGGAGGGGGTGAGCCCCGCCGCGATGGACAGGGCCTCGCTGGTGTAGAAATACAGCCCCGGCACGATGTAGTTGGACTTGGGGCGCTCCGGCTTCTCCTCGATGGAGATGGCCCTGCCGTCCCCGTCGAACTCCACCACCCCGAAGGGCCGGGGGTCGTCCACCCGGCAGCCGAACACGGTGCCCCCCCGGTTGTCCCGGGCGGCCCGCTGGAGGGTGAGATCCAGGTCGGCGGCCCAGAAAATGTTATCGCCTAAGACCAGGCACACGTCGTCCCCCGCCAGGAAGTCCCCGCCGATGAGCAGGGCGTCGGCGATGCCCCGGGCCACGGGCTGGACGGTGTACCGGATGTCCATGCCGATCTGGGAGCCGTCCCCCAGGAGGGCGGCGAAGGTGTCCACCTCGCCGGGGGGGACGATGACCAGCACCTCCCGGATGCCCGCCTGGATGAGGACAGACAGGGGGTAGTAGATCAGCGGCTTGTCGTACACAGGGAGCAGGGGCTTGCAGATGGGCCGGGTCATGGGGTAGAGACGGGTGCCCCGCCCCGCGGCTAAAATGATACCCTTCATAAGTACCTCCATTTTTTGGGCTGGAGTGGATCCTTTTTTCAAGCACATTATACAAAACCCCAGAGGAAAAGTCAATGCGGGGCCGCTTGACTTTCCCCGCCGGGAGGGATAAAATAGGGGGCAAATCCAAAGTAAAGGAAATGATTTCCCATGGCAAAAATCGACATCGTGTCCGGCTTTTTAGGCGCGGGCAAGACCACCCTCATCAAAAAGCTGCTGGCGGAGGCGTACCAGGGGGAGAAGCTGGTGCTGATCGAGAACGAGTTCGGCGAGATCAGCGTGGACGGCGGCTTCCTGAAGGACGCCGGGGTGGAGATCTCCGAGATGTCCTCCGGCTGCATCTGCTGCTCCCTGGTGGGCGACTTCGGCAAGGCCCTCCACGAGGTGGAGGACAAGTTCCACCCCGACCGCATCCTCATCGAGCCCTCCGGTGTGGGTAAGCTGTCCGACGTGGTGGCGGCGGTGGAGAACGCCGCCAAGGATGACCCCAGCCTGAAGCTGAACAGCTTTGTCACCGTGGCGGACGCCTCCAAGGTGAAGGTGTATATGAAGAACTTCGGGGAGTTCTACAACAACCAGATCGAGAGCGCGGGCACCATCATCCTCTCCCGCACCCAGAACCTGTCCCAGGAGAAGCTGGAAGCGGCGGCGGCCCTGCTGCGGGAGAAGAACCCCGGCGCGGCCCTGATCACCACCCCCTGGGATCAGCTGGACGGCAAGACCATCCTGTCCGCCATCGAAAAGACCTCCCTGGAGGAGGAGCTGCTGGAGCGTGTCCGGGCGGCCCACGCGGCGGAGGAGGAGGCCCACGCCCATCATCACCATCATGACCACGATCACCACCACCACGAGCATCATGACCACGAGGGGCATGACCATCACCACCACCATGACCATGAGGAACACGATCACGACCACGGCCATGATCACCACCACGATCACGACCACGGCGAGGAGTGTACCTGCGGCTGTCACGACCACGACCACCACGGCCACCACCACGCCGACGAGGTATTTACCAGCTGGGGCCGGGAGACGGTGAAGCCCTTCACCCGGGACGGGCTGGAACACATCCTGTCCGCGCTGGATCAGGGGGAGTGCGGCGCCATCCTCCGGGCCAAGGGCATCGTCCCCGGAGAGGACGGCGCGTGGCTCCACTTCGACTACGTGCCCGAGGAGCACCAGGTGCGCACCGGCCCCGCGGACTACACGGGCAGGCTGTGTGTCATCGGGGCGGAGCTGAAAGAGGACAGGCTGGCCGCCCTGTTCGGGCTGTAAGAGGGCGGGGCTATGGAGATCCCTGTCTATCTGGTGGCCGGCTTTCTGGATGGCGGCAAGACCTCCTTCCTCAACGGCGTGTTGCAGGACGGCTTCGCCCTGGAGGCTCCCACCCTGCTGATCTGCTGTGAGGAGGGGGCGGAGGAGTACGACCCCAAGGCCCTGCGCAACGTGACAGTGGTGACGGTGGAGGAGGAGACGGAGCTCACCCGTGACTTCCTCAAGCAGTGCGAGAAGAACTGCAAGCCCCGGCAGGTGCTGGTGGAGTTCAACGGGATGTGGAGCCTGGGGCGGTTCTATCAGGACGCCCTGCCCGACAACTGGGTGCTGTACCAGATCATGACCATGGTGGAGGCGTCCACCTTTGATATGTACACCAAGAACCTGGGCCAGCTCATGATGGAGAAGCTGACCAACGCGGACATGATCGTGTTCAACCGCTGCGACGAGAGCCTCCGGGCCGCCCTGCGCCAGCGGAACCTGCGGATGGTAAACCGCCGGGCCAACATCTTCCTGGAGAACGCCGACGGCACCAGTGAGGACTACGCCGACGACAGCGTGTGCCCCTTTGACCTGAGCCTGGATATCATCGACATCCCGGACGACGACTTCGGCGTGTGGTATGTGGACGTGATGGAGCACCCGGAGCGGTACGACGGCAAGGCCATCCGGGCCAGGACGGTGGTGTGCCACCTGCCCCAGTATCCCGGCGAGGTGATTGTGGGGCGGTTCGCCATGACCTGCTGCGAGGCGGACATCAGCTTCCTGGGGCTGGTGGCCCAGGGGGACGGCTTCGATGCCTACGAGAGCCGTTCCTGGGCGGACGTGACCGGCGTGGTGCGGCTGGAGCGCCACAAGGCGTACCAGGGGCAGGACGGGCCGGTGATCCACGTCACCGCCCTGTCCCCGGCGGACAAGCCGGAGCAGGAAGTGCTGACGTTCTGATGCGTCCTCGCTTTTCAGCCGCAAAGGCGATAAACCGCCGGTTGAGCTCTTTCAAAAGGGCTTCGATTGAAGGAAGCCATGGAACCTGCTATCATCAACGTATCAGAAGACAAAGGAGAATGTCCCATGACCAAAGCGGAACAGCTGCAAACCGAACGGCGGGTATTTGACATCTACAGCGGGATTTTGTTCAACCACTTGGAATTTGCCCCCGGATCGTCGGTCTATCCCGCCTACGCGCTGGACTGTCCGGAGTATGAAACCCTGCGGGAGAAATACGGCCTTGCCAAACTGGCGGGAAAGGGAAGCGCCTTCCAGAGGGCCAAGCGGCTGTTGCACCATTTTGCTCCCCGGCTCACCCATTCGTCCTACTATGACAACCATGTCCCCTGCGATGCCCTCTCCCTGCTGGAATACAGCTATGAGCGGCCCGATCAGGGCATTAACTGCCTGAACAAGTCCAAGATCCTGGTGGAATGCTGTCTCGCGGTGGGCATCTATGCCCGAAGGGTGATGATTATGCCCTACTCCCCTTATGACAATGACAGCCACGTGGTGGCGGAGATTTATGACGGCGCACTGGGCAAATGGATCATGCTTGACCCCACTACAGACGGCTGGTTTGTGGACGAAGCAGGTACTCCCTTGTCTATTGTGGAGATCAGGGAGTGTCTTGCCCGCCGGGAATTTGCTACCTTTGTCACCACTACAGACCGAAAGGGCGACTTGCCCCGGCTGTGGGACAAAAATATGGACTTAAACACATATATCTGCAAAAACCTGTTTTTGCTCTGTGTGGAGCGGGAGAACGGGTTTGGATCGAAAGAGGAGTGGCTCAATTTTATCCCTGCGGGTTATGACTGGAAGCGCAACCAAATTGCCACACTGGAATACCGGAACAGCGTTCTGCCCAGCAGGGGTCTGACCCCGGAGGAGGTGGAGAAGTTTGAAAAGGCGTTCCGCGCCTCGTTGGAACGGGTGCGGAATACCCCGGAGAAGCCCCGCCATGATCCCGCCGTGCTTTCGGTCCCGCCAACAGGCTGACAAAACAGGCCCCGCGCCGCCGGCGCGGGGCCTGTGGCATATCCGTTTCAGAACATGAAAAAGCCCCCGCCCGCATAAAGTGGTAGCAATCCAGCATGGGAGGGGTCATTGTGAAGGGAACCAAAATCATTTACCTGCGGAGAAAGGTGTTCGCGGCGGCGGCCTTCGCCATCGCGGCGGTGATGATGTTCTGGGTGGTGAACCACCCGGCGGTGGTGGGGGCGTCCGCCTCCACCCGGCAGCTTCCCATCTACTGCGTGCAGAAGGACTACAAGGTGCTGTCCATCAGCTTCGACGCCGCCTGGGGGAACGAGGACACCCAGCAGCTCATCGACACCCTGGCCAAGTACGGCGTAAAGGCCACCTTCTTCGTGGTGGGGGAGTGGGTGGACAAATACCCGGAGTCGGTGAAAGCCCTGTCCGACGCGGGCCACGAGGTCATGAGCCACTCCAACACCCACGCCCACTTTAACAAGCTGTCCCCCCAGGAGATCGTGGAGGATCTGAACGCCTGCGGGGACAAGATCGAGAAGGTGACGGGGGCGCGGCCCACCCTGTTCCGGTGCCCCTACGGGGAGTATGACGACCACGTGATCAACGCGGTGCGCTCCATGGGCATCGAGCCCATCCAGTGGGACGTGGACAGCCTGGACTGGAAGGATCTGTCCGCCGCCGATATCACCAAGCGGGTGACTTCCAAGGTGCAGCCCGGCTCCATCGTCCTGTTCCACAACGCCGC
>CASTQR010000144.1 GCA_949451265.1 uncultured Eubacteriales bacterium
AGTTGGTGCACACGGACTTGCCGGAGCCGGTGGTGCCAGCGATGAGCACGTGGGGCAGGGTGCCGATGTCCCCAATGACGTTCCGCCCGCCGATGTCCCGGCCCAGGGCGAAGGCCACGTTGGACTTGTGGGCGGCAAAGTCCCGGGACTCAATCACGTCCCGGATGAGCACCGGGGTCACCTGCTTGTTGGGCACCTCGATGCCCACCACGGAAATTTTGTCGGGAATGGGGGCGATGCGCACGCCGGTGGCCCCCAGGGCCAGGGCGATGTCGTCCGCCAGGTTGGTGATCTTGGAGAGCTTCACGCCCTGTTCCAGGATGAACTCGTACCGGGTGACGGAGGGGCCGTGGATCACGTCGCCGGGGGCGGCGTCCACGCCGAAGCTGGTCAGGGTTTCCGCCAGGCGGCGGGAGTTGTTCCGCAGCTCCGCCCCGGCCTCCACGTGGTTCTCCCCCTGGTTCATGTGCAGAAGGTCCACCGGCGGATAGGGGTATTCCCCCTCCTCCGACGCCAGCTTTTCCTCGATCTCCGCGGCTACGGCGGCGGTCTGGGCCGCCACCTCCTTGGCCGTCTCGGCCTTGCCGCTGCGGGTGAAGGTTTCCGCCGTAGGCAGGGGCTTTTCCGGTGGCGGCGCGGGCTCGGGGGAGACGGGCTCGGGAACCGCAGGCCGCACCGGGGGCTCCATGGGCTCCGGCGCCGCCGGGGAGGACGTGCCGGAGGAAAACGGCTCTGGCACCGGGGCGGGAGGCGGCACGGGGATGGCCGCCCGAGGGCGCTCCGGCTCCGGTTCGGGAACAGGCTCCGGCTTGGGGGCGGGGGCCGCTTGAAGCACCTGGTCCGGCGTGGGTTGGGTGTCGGCCTTGTGGCGGAAGAAGCTGGTGAATTTCCCGGACTTCTCTGGCTTGGGCGGCCGCACCTCGCCGTCCAGGGGGATGTCGATTTGGGGCTTGGGGCCCGCCGGGGCCCGGCGCTTGGACGGGTCCACAGGGGTCAGGCGAATGGCGGGCTCGGGCGGCTCCTCATAGGGCAGCCGGTTATTCCGCCAGTCGGCAAAGGCCGCCAGGGTCAGCCGCAGGGACACAAAGAGCAGCGTCACGAACAAAACGGTAAATAAAATCACCGAGGCCAGGGAGGAAAACACGGCGGCGGACCCGTTGGCTAACACGCCGGAGACGGCCCCGCCGGACTCCAGGGCCACGCCGTCGGCCCAGATGGCCCCCAGCATCTTGAAGAAGGAGGGCTCGTAGACCTTCTTGCAAAAAACCAGATGGGTCAAACAGCCGAATAGCGGCGGCAGCAGCAGGGCGCAGGTGGTCCGCAGCTGGACGGGGCGGCCCCGGTGGAAAATCAGGATCAGCCCCGCCAGCACCAGGGCGGGACCCGCCAGCCAGTAGCCGTAGCCGAAGAGGCCCTTTAGGAGCTTAGCGAAAAAATCCAGAAACAGGGCGTTGACGCCGAAGTAGCCCACAAAGACGCACAGAGCCAGCACCAGCAGCACGCCGCCGGTGACCTCCCGGCGGATAGGCTGCTTCTGTGGGAGCTTTTTGGTGGTTCTGCCGCTGGATTTTTTAGCGGCGGGTTTCTTTTGTGAAGAGGAAGCCACGGTTATGTACCTCCAAGAGTCCGAAATTGGTCACTTCTGTGTGAAGATCAAGGCCAGGGTGACAATGCCCGCCAGCCAGCAGTAGTAGGCGAAGAAGCCGAACTTCCCCTTGTCCGCCACCAGCTTGATCAGGCGGATGCAGGCGTAGCCCACCACGGCGGAGACCACCACGCCCACAAGATAAACCGGCACCTCCGCCCAGAGGATATCCCCCTCCAGTGCGTCCTTGAGGCTTAAAATGTTGGCCCCCAGGATGGCGGGGATGGACATGAGGAAGGAGTAGCGGACGGCAAATTTCCGATCAAAGCCCACGAAGCACCCGGCGGTGATGGTGGTGCCGGACCGGGATATCCCCGGGCAGGTGGCCACGGCCTGCCCTACGCCCACCAGCAGGGCGTCCAGCATCGTGGCGGTTTTCTCCGTTTTCCGGCCCCGGCGCACGTGGTCGCTGGCGAAGAGGAGACAGCCCGTGGCAAGCAGCGCGAAGGCCACGAAATACATGTTGTCCCCCAGGGCTTCGATGGTGTCCTTGACCGTCAGCACAGCGAAGAGGGGCAGGGTGCCCACGATGATCAGCAAAATCATCCGCCGGGCGGGGGGGACGCGGTTGGGGGTGGTTCTGTGAACCAAGTCGCTCACGCCATAGAAGAACTCCAGAATCATGTCCCGGATGTCCTCCCAATAGGCGGCGAATACGGCGAACAGGGTGCCCAGGTGGAGCAGCACGTCAAAAAAAGGCGGCACCGACGACGCGCCGGAGACGTTCAGCAGATGCTCCGCAATGGCCAGATGGCCGGAGCTGGACACCGGCAGGAACTCGGTCACCCCCTGGATGACGCCCAGGAGGATGGAGGAAAGCAAGGTCAAGGGATTCACACTCCTAACTTGGGGTTTTTTTCATGCAGAATACAGTATACCACGGACGGGCTGTAAATTCCAGTCATATTTCCAAAAGTCCTCCGGGCCGGCAGGACCGGAAATTTGACAAAAACCGGTGGCGTGTTTGCAATAAAAACACCCCCACAAGGGGGGGGGATAGAAGGAAGGTTCTGCGTTTTGTGGTATCGCTTGCGGCGGTTTTACTGCTGCTTACATACCTGGCCCCAAAAGCGCACTAGCCGTCCGGCTGGTACCCGAACGGCTAGCGATTTCGATTGTCTAGTTCTGGGCTGACTGCCATCCAGCGGTGCCCTTCTATCTTTATTATACCCAAGGCCGTCATTTTGTCAAGCGCTTCAAGACGGCGCTTTTTTCCGTACGGAGGCCGGGAGCTCCCGGCCTCCGTACGTTTCGATTCAGCCCAGCAGATAGGCGTACTTGTTCAGCACCGTGAGGATGAATACCTCAATGTCCGCGGGCAGATCGTTCTTGCCGTTCAAATCCGCCTCAAAGACCTTCCCCTCCAGCCGGACTAGGACCTTGCTCCCGCCCAGGGGCAGGAAGCCCTGGTTGTTCACGCTCTCGTCAAAGCCCTCCCGGGTCTTGAACAGGGTGAACTTATCCCGGTAGGGGGCGGAGTCGTAGGGGCAGAAGATGGCGCAGTTGCCGCACTCGTTGCACATCCGGTCCACATGGAGAATCTCATGCCGCCCGTCGGGCAGCTCCACCACCACGTTGGCCCGGTTGGGGCACACGTCGGCGCAGACCTGGCACACCACGTTGCAGGTCAGGCAGCGGTCGCCCTCGCACTTGGCGGACTCGCAGAGAATGCCCTTTTTGGCGATGGCGTCCGCCCGGGAGGCCACGGCCTTGGCGGGAATCTCAAAGTGGTAACGCTCCCCAATGACGGCGTTGGCGAACCACTGGGCATCGGCGATGCCCTCCACCACCGTGGCGGGGCCACGCATGGCGTCGCCGCCGGCGTAGACGCCCTCTACGTTGGTGCAGAAGTCCGGCAGGCCCTTGGCATCCACCTCTACGCCGCTGGCGGTGAAGAGCTCGCTTTCCACCTTCTCGCCCACGGCGGAGATCACGGTGTCGCAGTCGATTTCCACAAATTCCCCGGTGGGCTCCGGCTTCCGGCGGCCCTTCTCGTCGGGCTCGCCCAGCTTCATTTTCTCACAGCGGAGCTTGCCATCCTTCTGCTCCACGGGGGCCACCAGCTCCAGGAAGTTCACGCCGTCGGCAATGGCCAGCTCCAGCTCCTCCGCGTCGGCGGGCATGTACTTCTTGGTCCGGCGGTACACCAGGGTGGAGGACTTCGCTCCAGCCCGGAGAGCTGCCCGGGCGGCGTCCATGGCGGTGTTACCGCCGCCGACTACCGCAACATGCCCCAGGGACACATCCTTTCCGGCCTTCAAATCCTTCAGCCAGCCGATGACGGGCACCACGTTGCCAGGGATATCCAGCCGCCCGGCCTTCCACGCGCCCACGGCGAAGAAGATATGGGTGTACCCCTGCGCTTTCAGCTCGGCAACCGAGGGGGCGGGGGTGTTCAGCTTGATCTCCGCGCCCATTTTGGCCACCAGGGCCGCGTCTTTGTCGATGGCCTCGTCGGAAATGCGGAAGCCGGGGATTACCTGCCGGACAATGCCGCCCAGCTTATCGGCTTTTTCAAAGACGGTGACGGGGATGCCCGCCCGGCCCACGAAGTACGCCGCCGCCATGCCGGTGGGGCCGCCGCCGATGACGGCCACTTTCTTGCCGCTGTTGGCGGGGGCGGGGGCCTTCACCTTGGACAGGTACTCGTCATAGCCCCGCTCCGCAGCCACCAGCTTGGTGGCACGAATCTGGACGGAATCCTCGTAATAGGTCCGGGTGCACTTGGTCTGGCAGCGGTGGGCGCAGATGGTGCCCGTGATGAAGGGCAGGGGGTTCTTCTCGCAGATGAGCCGCAGGGCGGAGGCGTACTCGCCCTTCCGGCACAGCTCAATGTACTCGGGAATGTCCTGGCCGATGGGGCAGCCGCCCTTGCAGGGGGCGGTGAAGCAGTCCAGCAGGGGCACCTTCTCGCTGAGCTTGCGCTTGGGCAGAGGCTTCACGGCCTTGACGTGGTACTTGTCGGACCGGGCCGCCAGGGCCAGGGCCTCGATGCCCGCCACGTCCACGCTGGTGAAGGGCTGAAACTCCAGAGCGTCCAGCTTGTCGCCGATCTGGACGAAGCGCTGGTAGCCGCCGGGCTTGAGCT
>CASTQR010000145.1 GCA_949451265.1 uncultured Eubacteriales bacterium
AGACCGCGCCGCCGGTGTGGGCGGTGTCCCCGTCCCCCACGTTGATCAGCACGTCGATGCCGTCCAGCGCGTGGGGATCCGCCTTGATGTCGTCGAAGCTGAGGAAGCGCACGTCGAAGGGCGCGCCGGACAGGGCCTCGATGACCCCGGCGTAGGAGTAGTTCTGCTTCTGGTACAGGGCGTGGTGCACCATGTGGCAGCCCCAGGAGCGGGCCCTGCCCCAGCAGTTCAGCACCGCCACGGTCTTGGCGCAGTAGGGGGTGGTGCCCTTGATGTTTTCGTACAGCTCCCGGAACTCATTGCAGACGCTTTCCACGTAGTCGATAAACTCGGGGAACTGGCAGGCCAGCTTTAAGTAGCCGCCGTAGCCGATGCGGTCGATGGGCTTGCGGAGGATGGCCCGGCGGGCGGTGACCCAGTTCTCCCGGGCCTCCCCCACGGGGTCGCCCCCCTCGTGGAAGGTGTCGGGGAAGAAGTAGGGCAGGAAGCGGCCCTCGGTGTACTTCACGCCGGGGATGTCGCTGATGAGCCGCAGGGTGGCACCGTTGCCCACGGAGCCCACCACCGCGTCCAGCCCAATGGTTTTGAACTCGTCCAGGTAGGGCTCGGTGCCGATGAAGTGGTCCCCCAGGAACATCATGGCCTCCTTGCCCAGCTCGTGGGTGATGTCCACCATCTCGCGGGCCAACGCGGCCACCTCCCGGCGCTGGAAGGCCATGAAGTCCTTGAACTCTTTGCTGGGGGCCCGGTACTGGTTGTTGTAGTAGCCCTGGTCGATAATGAACTCGGGGCGGAACCGGTAGCCGGCCTCCTTCTCGAACTGCTCCAGGATATAGGGGGAGACGGAGGCGGAGTAGCCGTACCAGTCCACGTACTTCTCCCGCTTCAGCTCGTCGAAGATCAGGGTGAACTGGTGGAAGAAGGTGGTGTACCGGATCACGTTCACGTAGGGGTGGCCGGCGATGAACTTGCGCAGCCGCTCCATGGTGAAGGCCCGGGTCTTGGGCTGGCGCACGTCGAAGGTGATCTGGTGCTCGAAGTCCTTCCAGCCGTTGGTGACGGCGTTATACATGTGCACCGGGTCCCAGATCAGGTAGGCCAGGAAGCTGACGGTGTACTCGTGGAAGGGGGCGGGGCCGGGGATGGTGACGCGGCCCGTGGCCCCGTTGTAATCCCACGCGTCCGGGGGGATGGGGGCGCCGGCGGTGCGGTCCACCACCTCCCACCAACGCTTGATGTCGTCCCGGGTGTTCACCTCCATCAACTCATCGCTGACCCCCTTCATCAGGGAAATGGACAGGGGGCCGCCGCTGGCGGTGTGGAAGCCGGTCATGATGTAGCACTGCTGCACCTCGTCGGGGTTGGCCTTGGCCCAGGCGTTGTCCTTCCGGGTGGTGTAGTAGGTGGAGTAGACCTTGGCATCCACCGACTTGAGTTCTTCCGGGTAGTCGGTGCCGTCGCAGTCCCGGATGGCGTCCGCCCCCCAGCGCTTCAGAAGCGCCAGGGTCTCGGGCACCACGTCCACGTCGGTGGGGATGGTGACGCGGCCTTTGTTGATTGTGTTTGCCATAATGGATGGAATCCTCCCTAATAGTCTGCCGTATTGCGCTCCGGCTGTGGCCGAGCGGGAACTTTGCGGACAGCATTACGCTGGTAACGGCTTCAAGCCCTGTTTGGGCTTAGCCTTTGACGCCGCCGCCGGTGACGCCGGAGATGATTTTCTCGGACAGGAAGATGTACAGCAGGAAGGTGGGCAGGAACACGATGATCACCGCCGCGAACATGCCGCCCATCTGGCCGGTCTGCTTCATGGCGTTGATGATGTTCAGCAGTCCCACGCCCACGGGGGCCATGGACTCGCTGGTGGTGAAGATCAGGGCCATGAAGAACTCGTTCCACACGGACATGAAGTTGAAGATGGTCACCGTCACGATGGCGGGCTGCACCAGGGGCAGCATAATCTTCAGGAAGGTTTTGGGGGCGCTGCACCCGTCCAGGTAGGCGGCCTCCTCATAGGCCCGGGACAGGGTGGAGAAGAAGTCCAGCAGGTAGATGGTGGTGTAGGGCACCCGGAGGAGAATGTACAGAATGACCAGGAGCACCCGGCCCTTGATCCCCCACTGCACGGACAGGGAGTAGATGGGCATGATCACCATGATGACGGGCACACTCATGGCGATGACCAGGCCGATGCGCAGGGCCTTGCCGCCGGTGAACTTCCAGCGGGAGAGCACATAGGCCGCCGGGGCGGATATGGCCAGCACGCCCACGCAGGAGATCACCGAGTACAGCAGGGAGTTGCCAAAGAACACGGACACGTTCTGCGCGTTCCAGGCCGTGGCATAGTTTTCCCAGTGGAGGCCGGTGGAAAACTGGAAGATCTGGCCCTGGTAGATGTCCCGGGAGGTGGACAGGCTCGCGCCCACGATCCAGCCCAGCATCACTATGGTGAAGGCCAGCCAGAGAAATACGATGATGTAGCCGGGCAGGAGGCGGAGCTCCTTGTGCCAGTTGATTTTAGCTCTATAAGTATTCTTTTCTTTTTTCATGGCCGCTCCCCTCCTCAGTATTCCAGATCGCTGCCCTTAAAGAGCCGCTCGGTAATCAGGTACACGGCGATGATGATCAAGGTCAGCACCACGCCCACCGCGGCGCCCGCCCCGGCGTCCCGCTGGGTGATGCCCTTCCCTCCGAACACCATGTCGTACAGGTAGATCACCGGCACGATAGTGGACGACTCGGTGTCGATGGGAGAGAACATCTTGGTCCACAGGAAAAAGGTGGTGGTATTGATGCTCCAGAAGGTGAGGGAGGTCTTTAGCACGCCCTTCAGCAGGGGCAGGGTGATCCGGGTGAACTGGGCCACCTTGCCCGCGCCGTCGATGGTGGCGGCCTCGTAGAGATCCTGGGGGATGCCCTCGATGCCGCTGATGTAGATCAGCATATAGTAGCCCACGCTGCCGAAGATGAAGGAGCCAGTCATGGACCAGAACTTCAAATCGGTGCCCAGCCACTTGACCTTCTCACCGCCGAAAAACTGGACGATCTCGTTGAGCATACCGTAG
This sequence comes from uncultured Eubacteriales bacterium, assembly GCA_949451265.1. The sequence continues at coordinate 3,066 of CASTQR010000145.1, forward strand.
TCATAGTTGAAGATGTACTGGATCCACATGGTGGCCAGGGCCACGGCGCTGATGATGTTGGGCAGGTAGATGACGGCCCGGAAGAACTTCTTGCCCCGGATGCCGCTGGTGACCACCACCGCCATCAGCATGGCCAGGGCCAGGGTGATGATGCCGCCCACGAACCAGATCAGCAGCATATTGCGCACGGAAGTCAGGAAGCTCGCGCTCTTGAAGATCTTCAGGTAATTGCCCAGGCCGTAAAAGCTCCAGTCGGCCACGGTGGCGGTGACGCTCTCCACCTGGAAGAAGCTCATCAGCACCGTGCGGCACACGGGGTAGACGAACATGATCAGCAGGGACAGCACGGCAGGCAGGCTGAACCAGAAGATCATGGCCTTGTTTTTTCTCATAACTCTGCTCCTCTCCTTTCTATTGCGGCGTTTGCGCGTCGGATAGAAAAGGCAGGCGGCGCCGTGGGGGCACCGCCTGCCAGCGCGACAGGATTTGGATGTATTACTTGTACAGCTTATCCAGGGCGGCGCAGAAGTCGGCACCGGAGGCGTACTTGCCCTCGAACAGCTCAACGCACATGGACTTGATGGTGTCCTTCAGGTCGGCGTTCTCATGGAGGCCGGCGCACCAGGTCATGGGCTTCTCGGCGGCCTGCAGGGCCTCCACGGAGCCTTCCAGGCTGGGATAGGCCTTGTTGCGGGTGTCGGCGGGAATCTGCTTGGCCTCGGTGGCCATCTTCTGATCCCACTCGCCGGTAGTCAGGAAGATGATGAAGTCAAAGGCGGCCTGGGCGTTCTCACTGTACTCGGTGATGGCCAGGGAGTTGGCGCCGCCGTATACGGAGGAGTTGTCCGCGCCGCCGTCCACCGCGGGGTAGTTGCAGAAGCCCCAGTTCACCTGGGTGTCGGTGTTGCCGTCCACCTCGGCGGTGACGTAGTTGCCGCAGATGACCATGGCGGCCAGTCCGAAGCCGATCTTGTTCTGGCTGGCGGGATAGGCGTCGGGCGCGCCGTCCACGAAATAGCCCTTGTTGATCAGGTCGATGATGTCCTGAGCGGCCTGCTCAGCCTTGGTGCCGCTCCAGCCGCCGTTCTTGTCCAGCTCGGCGATCTTCTCCTCGCCCAGGTAGCGAACCAGAGTGTGGTAGAACGCGAAGTCGCAGTAGGCGTCATCCTGGGCGATGGGGCCCACGCCGGAATCCTTGATCTTCTGGCAGGCGTCCAGGAACTCGGCCCAGGTGGCGGGGGCGGAGGTGACCTGGGCGTTCTCAAAGGCGGTCTTGTCGTAGAAGAAGCCGCCGATCTGGGGCTGCTCCACGATGGAGTTCAGATGGCCGACCCACTCGATGACCTGGTTGTTCAGGCAGGCGTAGCTCCAGCTGTCATAGTTGACGGCCTTGGCCATGTCGGTGAGATCCAGGATGTTGGGGTAGGTGTTGGCGATGCGCTGGTAGTCGTCTTCGATGATGTCGATCTTCTCCTTGGCCTCCAGAGAAGCGGACAGCACCTTGTTCACGTCGCGGCCCTTGAACTCGATGTTCACCTTCGCGCCAGTCTCGGCCTCAAAAGCCGCGGCGGCCTCGGAGATGACGTTGGCCTGGGGCTCGCCGGTGGACCACATGGACCACATGGTCAGCTCCACGCCCTC
>CASTQR010000146.1 GCA_949451265.1 uncultured Eubacteriales bacterium
GGGAAGGAGCTGGGCCGCTGCTCCTTGCGCACCGCCGCCCCGGAAACCCAGCTTCGGGCCGTTTCGGAGGAGAATGCTGTGGCTCCAGGCCGTCTGTGCCATATCCGGCTTCAATATACCGATGAAAGCGGCATATTGAAGCCATTGGAGCGGGGTATTTTGAATGTTGAAGTGTCGGGCGGAAAGCTGCTGGGCCTGGGCAGCGCCTGCCCCTACAATGAAATTGGGTTTTGTGGGGCAAAGACCGATACTTATTACGGCGAAGCATTGGCAGTAATGCAGGCAGGAGAGGATAAGAACCTTACGTTAACTGTCACAGACGGCAGACATACAGGGAGTGTCACAATCCCTGTGATCCGCTGAGGAGGATTATATCGTGTACTATGTCGGGATTGATCTGGGCACGTCAGCGTGCAAGCTGCTGCTGGTGGACGAGGGCGGCGCGGTGCTCAGCGAGGTGACCAAGGAGTACCCCCTGTCCTTTCCCCGTCCGGGCTGGAGCGAGCAGAACCCGGAGGACTGGTGGCGGGCTGTGACGGACGGGGTGCCAGAACTGCTCCACGGTTTTGACGCTTCTCAAGTGGCAGGAATCGGCGCGGGCGGGCAGATGCACGGCCTGGTGGCGCTGGATGAGGACGACAACGTCATCCGCCCCGCCATCCTGTGGAACGACGGGCGGACGGCCAAAGAGGTGGACTACCTCAACGAGACCGTTGGCCGCGACAAGCTGAGCCGGTACACCGCCAACATCGCCTTCGCGGGCTTCACCGCCCCCAAGCTGCTGTGGATGCGGGAGCACGAGCCGGAAAACTTTGCGAAAATCCGCAAGATCATGCTCCCCAAGGACTACATCAACTACAAGCTGACGGGCGTCCACTGCACGGACTGTTCGGACGCCTCCGGGACGCTGCTGCTGGACGTGGAGCACAAACGCTGGAGCGCCGAGATGCGCGGTATCTGCGGCGTCACCGAGGAACAGCTCCCCAAGCCGTACGAGAGCTGGGAGACGGTGGGAACCCTGAAAGCCGATGTGGCGAAAGAGCTGGGGTTACCCGAGAGCGTCAAGGTCTGCGCCGGAGCGGGGGACAACGCCGCCGCAGCTGTTGGAACGGGCGTCGTGGGCGCGGGCGGGTGCAATATTTCGCTGGGCACGTCCGGCACCATCTTCATCAGCTCGGACAAGTTTGGGGTTGACCCAAACAACGCCCTCCATGCCTTCGCCCACGCGGACGGCGGCTGGCACCTGATGGGCTGTATGCTGTCCGCTGCCTCCTGCAACAAGTGGTGGTGCGGGGACATTTTGGGTACCAGCGATTACCAAACCGAGCAAAAGCCCATCGGCAAGGATAAGTTGGGCCGAAACCGGGTGTTCTTCCTGCCCTACCTCATGGGCGAGCGCTCCCCCATCAACGATACCAATGCCCGGGGCACGTTCATCGGCATGAGCATGGACACCACCCGCGCTGACCTCACCCAGGCGGTGCTGGAGGGTGTGGCTTTTGCCATCCGGGACAGCTTCGAGGTGGCCAAGTCCCTGGGCGTGTCCATCCCCAAGTGCATGATCTGCGGCGGCGGGGCCAAATCGTCCCTGTGGCGGACCATCTTCGCCAACGTGCTGGGCATTCCGCTGACCCTGCCACAGACCGAGCAGGGCCCCGGCTACGGCGGCGCGGTGCTGGCCATGGTGGGCTGCGGGGCGTTTGAAAGCGTCCAGGCCGCCTGTGACACGCTGATCCACGTGGCCCAGACCGTGGAGCCGGACGCAGAACTCACCGCCCGGTACGAGGAGCGATATCGAAAGTTCCAACAAATCTACCCGGCCCTAAAAAATGTGTTTCCAGCGTTGAAATGAGGAGGTCAAGCATGGAGATCAAAAGCGTATTTGACGCAGAATTTTCCCCCTATGGGCAGGTGCATAAGGGCTATAAGCTGGATGGCCTGCTGGCGGCCATGAAAGCCATCCCCTTGCCGGAAAGTGGCACCACCTACCAGCCCGCCATCCCTGAGCTGGAGGCCCTGCCCATCTTTGAACTGTTTGGCGCCAACGCCTACGGCGGGATGCCCGTCCAACTGGGGATGTGCTGGGGCCGCAACACCAAATTGAACTGCCTGGAGTACCACCGGGACAGCGAGTTTAACGTGGGCACCCATGACTTCATCCTCCTGCTGGCCAAGCAGGACGAAATCGTGGACGGTATGCTGGACACCGCAAAAGTCCGGGCGTTTCGCGTCCCCGCCGGGGTGTTGGTGGAGGTGTACGCCACCACTTTGCACTATGCCCCCTGCCACACCGACGAGGCCGAGGGCTTCCGGGTGGCGGTGGCGCTGCCCCGGGGCACCAACGAGGCAAAACCCGCCATCAAGGTCATAACAGAGGAGGATCAACTGCTCTGGGCCCGGAACAAGTGGCTGCTGGCCCATGAGGACAGCGCCGAGGCCGGACAAGGCGCCGCCGTCCGGCTGTCCGGCGACAACAACGACATTGCCAACGATATTTGATATAGGAGGAAAACATCATGAAAAACATCCCTGACGTAAAACTTGGCCTCATCGCTGTCTCCCGGGACTGCTTCCCCATCGCCCTGAGCGAGAAGCGCCGCGCCGCCATCAAAGCCGCCTATGCGGGCGACCTCTACGAGTGCCCTGTCACCGTTGAGAACGAGCTGGATATGCTGAAAGCCTTGGCCGATGTGAACGAGCACGGCTGCAACGCCCTGGTGGTGTTCCTGGGCAATTTCGGCCCCGAGACCCCCGAGACCCTCATTGCCAAAAACTTTGACGGCCCCTGTATGTTCGTGGCCGCCGCCGAGGGGGACGGCGACCTCATCAATGGGCGCGGCGACGCCTACTGCGGTATGCTCAACTGCTCCTACAACCTGGGGATGCGCCATCTGAAGGGCTACATCCCGGAGTACCCCGTGGGCACGGCGGAGGACATCACCAAAATGATTGCGGACTTCGTGCCCATCGCAAGGGCGGTGATCGGCGTGAAGAACCTGAAGATCATCACCTTTGGCCCCCGGCCCCAGGACTTTTTTGCCTGCAACGCCCCTATCAAGGGGCTGTATGAGCTGGGCGTAGAGGTGGAGGAGAACTCCGAGCTGGATCTGCTGGTTTCGTACAAGGAGCACGCGGGCGACCCCCGCATTCCCGCCGTCTGCGACGAGATGGCGGCCGAGATGGGCGAGGGCCGCTTCTACCCGGATTTGGGCGAGCGGATGGCGCAGTTTGAGCTGACCCTGCTGGATTGGGCGGAGAACCACAAGGGCTCCCGCAAGTATGTGGCCTTCGCGGACAAGTGCTGGCCCGCGTTCCCCAGCCAGTTCGGCTTTGAGCCCTGCTACGTCAACTCCCGTCTGGCCGCCCGTGGCATCCCCGTGGCCTGCGAGGTGGACATCTATGGCGCGCTCAGCGAGTACATCGGGGCCTGTGTCAGCGGCGACGCGGTGACCCTGCTGGACATCAACAACTCCGTCCCCGCCCAGATGTGGGAGGAGCAGATTCGCGGCAAGTACGATTATCAGCTCACCGACACCTTCATGGGCTTCCACTGCGGCAACACCCCCGCCTGCAAGCTGTGCGCCGACCGGGCGGTGAAATACCAGCTCATTCAGCACCGCCTGCTGGAGCCCCAGGACAGCGACCCCGACTTCACCCGCGGCACCCTGGAGGCGGACATTGCGCCCTCTGACATCACCTTCTACCGCCTCCAGTGCGACAGCGAGGGCAATCTGCGCTCCTACATCGCCCAGGGCGAGGTGCTGCCCGTCAAGACCGGCAGCTTTGGCGGCATCGGCGTGTTCGCCATCCCCGAGATGGGCCGGTTCTACCGCCATGTACTGATCCAGAAGCGCTACCCCCACCACGGCGCGGTGGCCTTCGGCCACTACGGCAAGGCGCTGTTCGAGGTGTTCAAGTTCCTGGGCGTTCAGGATATCGCCTATAATCAGCCCAAATCCCTGCCCTATCCCACCGAGAACCCCTGGGGTTGAGCGCCATGGAAAAACTTTGTCTTGGCATCGAATTGGGTTCCACCCGCATCAAGGCGGTGGCCGTCGATGGACAGCATACCCCTGTGTCCTCCGGGGACTACATCTGGGCGTCCAGCTACGAAAATGGCGTGTGGACCTACTCCCTGGACGAGGTGTGGAAGGGCCTGAAGGCCACCCTGTCCGGGGTAGAGCACCGGGAGACCGTCTGCGCCATGGGCATATCCGGCATGATGCACGGCTACCTGGCTTTTGACGTGGACTGGAACCTGCTGACGCCCTTCCGCACCTGGCAGAACACCATCACGGGGCAAGCGGCGGCGGAATTGACGGCCCTGTTCGGCTTCAACATTCCCCAGAGGTGGTCCATCGCCCACCTCTACCAGGCCATTCTGAACGAGGAACCCCACGTTCCCCAGATTGCCCACATCACCACCCTGGCGGGGTACGTCCATTATATGCTCACCGGCGTCAACGCCGTGGGTGTGGGCGAAGCCAGCGGTATGTTCCCCATCAACAGCGAGGCCCTGGACTACGACAGGGAAATGATGGAGAAGTTTAACGGGTTGGTGAAGTCCCGCGATTTGCCCTGGACGCTGGCAAATGTACTGCCCCGGGTTCTCCCCGCCGGCGCGGACGCGGGCGCGCTCACCGAACGGGGCGCGGCCCTGCTGGACAACCTGCTTACTCC
>CASTQR010000147.1 GCA_949451265.1 uncultured Eubacteriales bacterium
CGGCCCAGCCGCTCGATGTAGAAGATGCCGTCCACCTCCAGCTTCAGCGCGCCCCCCTTCACCGCCACGGTGACGCAGGCCCCCTCCCGCTTTTTCACGTATTGCAGGGCCCGGCCCAGCCGCTGGGCGAAGGAGAAGTAGTTCACCGGCTTGAGGATGTAGTCCAGGGCGTTGACGGAGTAGCCCTGGATGGCGTACTGGGCCAGGTTGGTGACAAACACGATCACCACCTCCGGATCCTGCCTGCGCACGTAGCCCGCCGCCGTCATCCCGTCCATGAAGGGCATGTCCACGTCCATGAGGATCAGGTCGTAGTCCGGCCTGTACCGCTCCACCAGGTCCTCCCCGTTGTCGTAGTGGGTCACCTGGAAGGCCCGGCCCGTCTCCCGGCCGTAGTCGCCGATGTACTGCTCCAGCTGGGCAAAGCACTGGGGGTCGTCCTCCGCGATGGCGATGCGGATCATGGCGCTCACTCCTCTCGTTGACGCCGGATACGGGCGGGCGGCGTTTGAGGGAATTATACCATGAAACCCCGCCGTCCGCAACAGCGGAAGGGGCGGTTTTGTCCCCATTTCACATCTTTTTCCCGGCGTATTTCCCGAACTGCCGGGAAAATAGCCACAAAATGTAAAAAGCACGGCAGCCATTCAGCTGCCGTGCCGTTCCTTGCCTGTTTACGCGTAAAACGCGTGCTCTCCGATGGTGGTCACGTAGGTGCGGTTCCGGGAGGCGTAGCAGGACAGGCCCGCCCGGTTGAAGAACAGGGCGGTGGGAACCACCTCTGCCCCGTCCAGCACCAGCTTGGCCGCGATGACGGACTCCTCATTGGGGGTGCGCTTCAGGGAGCCGCTGCTGGCCGGACCGAACTGGTTTTTCTGGTACAGCACATCGTAGATGTTGTTGGGGAACTTGGGGCTCTCCACCCGGTTCATCACCACATTGCCCACCGCGATCTTGCCGTCCAGAATCTGGTTGCCGCTCTCCGCGTGGATGATGCGGGACAGCCAGTACAGGGTGTCCGCGTCATAATAGCTGTCGCCGGGGGTGAGGTAGGCGTCCCCCTCCCGGTGGTTCAGGAGGACGGTACGGGTCGCCCCATCATAGCCCACGTCCAGGTTGAACACCTGCGCCAGCAGCCGAACCGGCGCGGCCACAGAATTGTTCAACAGAATCAGGCTGCCCTTCGCATAGAGGTAGCGGCCGTTGGCCACAATATACGAGGCCCCCGCCTTCACCGTCAGGCTCAGGGTCTCCTCCACCACGGTGGCGGTGTTCCCCTCGGCGTCCACCACCTCGGAAACCCGGGCGGCGTTGACGGTGGCGGCGCCGTTCTCCTCCTCCACCACGGCCTCCGGATCCAGCATGGACACGAAGGAGCCCACGGTGGCGTAGGTGACGCCATTGCGGGTCTCGTACTCTACGGACTGCTGGGGTGCACCGTCCAGATGGAAGGGAGCCCACGCAACAGTTTCTTCGCCGGGGGGCGGCGTCTCCTCCAATTCGGGGGCGTCCGCGGCCAGCGCGGGCAGGATAAGGCTCACGAGAGCGAGGGAGGCCAGCAAGGAACTGACTGCTCGTTTTTTCATGAAATCTCTCCTTGTTACAATTTGCGGTCAAATTGTAACCATATTGTAACTGATTTAAAACCATTTTGCAACCTTTTTATGTGGTCAAAATAGCCGAACCTCCTATATTTAGAGGTTCGGCTATTGTATGAACTATATAATTTTGGCGTTTTAACGCCCTTTAAATTTCCAGTATATGGATTTTCACAGGTAAAACCAGTGACAACCAATTGTTATCACAAATTCCCGGTTCTCCATAATCCAGTGGTTATTCGTCAAATCCGGCGCTAAAAAATACAGGCTGTCCCCGGCGGCCCTGGCCCCCTCCAAAACCAGCTTGGCCGCCAGCACGCTCTCCTGGGTGGGCTCGTTATAAACCGTGCCGTTTGCCACCGGCTGGAACTGCACGCCCCACTTGGTATCAAAGATCACGTCGTGGATGCTGTCGGGAAATTCCCGGCTGGCCACCCGGTTCAGCACCACCGTCCCCACCGCGATCTTGCCCAGCAGGGGCTCCCCCCGGCTCTCCGCCGAGATGATCCGGGACAGCCAGTACAGCTCCTCCGCCGTGTAGGACGGGGCCGCCGCCCGCCCGCTGCCGGGGGTGAGGGTCACCCCCGCCTCCCGGCTCCAGTCCACCGTGCCGTCCAGGGCCTCCGCCAGCACCCGGACGGGCACCAGCGTCCGGCCGTTTTCCAGCAGCACCCCGTTCGGTATGTACAGCGCCCGGTCGTTCACTGTCAGCCACTGCTGCCCCGGCTTGGCGGAGAGGGTTACGCCCTCCCCCCGCACCCAGGCCGCGCCCCCCTCCCAGGACACCTGGGCCTCCGGGGCCAGGATCTCTGCCACCGTCCGCAGGGAGACGTAGGTGGTGCCGCCCCCCACCAGCCGGGCCCCGGCCCGCTCCCACAGGTTCTCCCCGCCCACCGACAGCACGTCCGCCGCTGAGGCGGGCTGGGCCAGGGGCAGGGCCAGCGCCAATCCCAGCGCCAGCCCCGCCGCCGTTTTCCCGAATTTCATCTCACTCACTCCTTGTCACGGTCTCACGCATCCATTGCGCGGAAGTTATGACAAAATTGTAACTTTTCCAGCCGTCTGCCGCAAGACAAAATGATTTCCTCCACAGGAACCCCCTTCCAGCGCCGGGGCGCGCATAAGGGCCGCCCGGCATCGCCGGACGGCCCTTCCATGGGTGATCAGGTTACAGCAGGCTCTGCTTCATCTTCACCACAGCCTTGCGCACGGCGCAGGGCTCCCCAGCGGCGCAGCCGGGGCGGTGGATGTCGTTGGAGAAAAAGACGCAGTAGCTTCCGGGGGTCACGTCCACGAAGGTCTCCCCCTCCAGTTCCTTGTAAAAGGCCACGTCCTTCCCCTCCGGGTCCTCCGCCACCGTCTCCTTCCCGGTGTAGGGCACATAACCCATCCGCTCCACGCCGGAGACAATGTACTGGATGTCCAGGTAGTCATCGTGGCGCTCCGGGCGGCGGGCCTCAGCGGGCTGGGTGGTGAAGTCCTGGATCATGATATACAGATCCTTCCCCTGGAGCTCGTAGGTGCCCGCCTCCATCTGGGGCAGGTCGTGATCCGCCAGCCACTTCAGGGCGGTCTCAATGGGGGCGGGGTATTTGCAGGGGCAGGGCACGGCGTTGGCACATGCGAAGATCATGGGTCATGCACTCCTTTACCTTATTATAATAGAACCGCTCACCGGGCGGTTTTCAGCGCCTGGGCCAGCTGGTCGGGGCAGGAGGTGGGCTTCATGCCGCAGCGGATGCCGTCCATCCGGGCCACGGCCTCCTCCACCGTCATGCCCTTCAGCAGGGCGCTGATGCCCTGGAGGTTGCCGTGGCAGCCCCCCAGCACCCGGACGGCCCGGATCACGCCGTCCTCCACGTCGATCTCCATCTTCTTGGAGCAGACCCCGCGGGGGGTATATTGAATGGTCTCCATGTCTGTATCTTCCTTTCAAAAATAATCACTCGCCCTCCGGCGGCCAGTCCTCCCCGTGGCGCAGGGCGTCCAGCTGGACGGAGTCCTTGTATTCCAGGCTCCGCTCCCCCGCCAGCCCCTCCACGTGGTGGGTCAGCTCGTGGCGCAGGGTGGTGCGCAGCTCCTCCTCCCACACCCGGCGGGGCTCGTCAAAGAGCAGGGCGGCGAAGGAGCCATAATAGATATTGATATACCGGCCCAGCCCGTCCACGCAGTACTCGCCCATGATGTAGACGTCCTCCCCAGTGTCCGGATCGGGCAGGGCCTCCTCCAGCAGCAGTACGCCGCCGTTCAGCTTCTGGAACAGCGCCTCCGGGAACTCGTCATAGACCTGATCCAGGATGTCGTTGACCTCGTCGATACTCAAAACCATGGGGCGTCCTCCTTACAGCACGATCAGGCCGTACAGGCGGCTCAGACGATCCAGGTCGGCCCGCTCCAGCCCGCCGGTGCCGTCGTAGAAGGCCCGGCCCTGGTACACCCGCAGCGCCCCCTCCAGCAGCTCCGGCACGTCGGAGCACAGGCACAGGGCCTCCCGCACGGCGTACTGGTGCTGGGCGAAGATGTCCACGTCGTCGGCCTCCTGAATGACGATTTTCACCGCCCCCACCGGGTCGTCCTCTGCGGCGATGATGTCCTCCAGCAGGTCGGGGCCGCATTCCAGCTCCTCCCCCACGTCGATGGTGCGGTTGACGAAGCAGGGGGCGGTGCCGGTGGCGCAGGGGATGGCGTCGGGATCCCGGCGGCTGGGGGTGTAGGGGTAGGGCGTCAGCCCCTCCGCCCCCGCCCGGAACAGGGGGATGCGGGCATACTGGGCCAATTCTTTCAAGATTTCGGGGGCGGCGTCCTCCGGGCAGTCCACCCCGAAGGCGGCAGCTCCCATCCCCTCCGCCACAAACAGGGCGGCCAGCATATGCACACGGGTGGGGGATTCCCCGTCCTCATCGCACACCCAGCTCACCCAGGGGGCGGGACAGCCCGCCTCCCGGACGGCCAGCAGGGCGGCGCGGCACTCGGCCATGGCGACCATCCCCGCGATGTGGACGGGGCCGGCCTTGGGGGTGAGCCGTTGGCGGCAGGCGGCGGTCAGCTCCTC
>CASTQR010000148.1 GCA_949451265.1 uncultured Eubacteriales bacterium
ACCCCACCCACTTCGTCATCACCAACCTGTACCGGGATCAGCTCACCCGGAACGGGCATCCCGAGTGGGTGTACGACGCCATACGCCCCGCCATCTTCCCGGAGACTACCCTGATCCTCAACGCCGACGACCCCCTGGTGTCCTGCTTCGCCCGGGATCACGACCCGGCCAAGGTGAAGTGGTTCGGGCTGGACGAGTGTTCGGTCAGCACGGAGGAGCACCACGGCGTCTACCACGACGGCGCCCGGTGTCCGGTGTGTAAGGGGAAGCTGGAGTACAGCTGTTACCACTATGCCCACATCGGGCACTACGCCTGCCCCTCCTGCGGGCACAAGCGGCACGACACGGACTTCGCCGTCACCGCCCTGGATCTGAAGGGGGGCAAACTCACCATCAACGGGGAGACAGAGATCTCCTTGGCCTTCAAGAGCATCTACAATGTCTATAACATTTTAGCCGCCTGGTCGGCCTGCGCCCTGGCGGGGGCGTCCCCGGCGGTGATGGCCGGGGTGATTGACAACTATCTGTTGAAAAACGGGCGGATGATTACCTTCCGCCTTGGACAGCACCGGGGCACCCTGCTGACCTCCAAGCACGAGAACTCGGTGGCCTATGACACCAACCTGGCCTATATCGCGGACACGGGGAAGCCCTGCACGGTGCTGGTGCTGGTGGACTCCATCAGCCGGAAATATTTCACCGGGGAGACCAGCTGGCTGTGGGATATCGACTTTGACAGGCTCAACGCGCCCCACATCGGCAAGGTGATGCTGTACGGCAAATATTGCGACGATCTGGCGGTGCGCTTCAAGTACAGCCAGCTCCCGGCGGAGAAGATCCAGGTGGGGGAGGACGCGCGGGCGGCGGCGGACAGCCTGCGGGAAAGCGGGGACGAGGACGTGTATGTGGTGACCTGCTTCTCCGACCGGGACAAGCTGCTGGACTGCGTGGACAGGGATTGAGGGGGAAACGGCCATGGAATTGACAATACTGCACCTGTACCCCGACTGTATGTCCCTGTACGGGGAGTACGCCAATTTGGCGGTGCTGCGCCGCCATTTGAGGGCCCTGGGCGTGAGCGCTACAGTGGAATCCGCCCTGTTTGAGGACGCGCCGGACTTGGAGCGCGCCGACCTCATCTACATGGGGGCGGGCACGGAGCGGACGCAGAAGGCGGCGATTACCGCCCTGCTGCCCCATCAGGACGCGCTGAGGGCGGCGGTGGACCGGGGGGCGGTGGTGCTGTTCACCGGCAGCGCCATGGAGCTGCTGGGCGCGTCCGTCACCGACGGGGCGGGGAAAACCTGGCCCTGCCTGGGCTTTGGGGAATTTACCACCGTGGAGACAGAGAAGCGGGACCCCGGCGACGTCATCGCCCACACCGCCCTGTGGGACAGCCCGGTGGTGGGGTTCATGAACAAGTGCTCCGTGACGAGGGGGGTGGGGACGCCCCTGTTCGACAAGCTGCCCCTGGGTTTCGGCAACGAGGGGGAGGGGGGCCCGGAGGGGTTTGTGTCCGGCAATGTGCTGGGCACCCACATCACCGGGCCGGTGCTGGTGAAGAACCCGGACTTCACCGGCTTCCTGATCCGCCGCCTGTTTGAGGCCAAGGGCTGGGAGCTGACCGAGGCCCTGCCCGCCCTGCCCTACGAGCGGGAGGCCTATGAGGTCACCCTCAAGGAGCTGACGGCACGGGTTAGAAATTAAACGGAACAGAGAGCGGCCCCCCGGCTTCCGCCGGGGGGCCGCTTTGCTTAGTTGTCTGCGTCCTGCCACACCATGCGGATGTGGGGGATGCCGTCCTCCAAAAATTCCTCCGAGGTCTGGACAAAGCCCGCCCGCTCGTACAGGCCCCGGGCGTAGGTCTGGGCCTCGATGGTGATCTCTCTGGCCCCGAACTCCTCCCGGGCGGTGCGGATGCCCTCCGCCACGATCCGGCTGCCCAGGCCCTGGCGCCGCCTGACGGCGATGACACGGCCGATGGAGGCGGTGTCAAAGGCGGCCCCCGGCGGCAGCACCCGCAGGTAGGCCTGGATGCCGTCCCCGTCCTGGAGCCAGAGGTGGTAGGCGTCCCGGTCCGCGCCGTCGATCTCCGGGTAGGCGCATTGCTGCTCCACGATGAACACCGCCACCCGGAGCTTGCAGATCTCGTACAGCTCATCCCGGGTGAGCTGGGTGAAGTGCTTGCAGAGAAACTCCATAAAACCATCCTCTCCGGGCCGTCAGAGGGCCCGCCTGAATTTCAGCTTCCGGTAGGGCCTGCCGTTCCGGTCGTCCACCCGATCCTCCGTGGCGACGTGGGTAAAGCCCAGGGAGGCGATAAGTGCGCGGGACGCGGTGTTTTCCTCCCAGGCCCAGGCGATGAACTCCTTCGCGCCGCCGGCCCTGGCGTAGTCCAGGAGGCACTGGAGGATCTGCCTGCCATAGCCCTTTCCCACGAAATCGGGACCCAGGCAGATGCCGCCTTCCTCCCAAAGGGTGGGGGAGATGTGCTCCACCCCGGCGAAGCCGACAGCCTCCCCGGTGGCCTTGAGGTACACGAAATAAGTGTCGTGGACTTTCTGCCACTGGATATTCCGGCGCATCCGGTCGGGGGCGTCCTCGGGGTGATCCGTCACCCGCCACTGCATATACCGCGCGCTCTCCGGATGCCGCCACACGTTGCGGTACATGGCCTCCCAGTCCTCGAATCTGCCCTTGTCCAGGATCAGGTCTTTGGTTTCCAGCATAGGAAATCCCTCCTTCGTGGTGTTTGCGCCCCGCCGGGGCGTAGACTACCAATAATAGCACGAGGGCGCGGGAATTGCAAGGAGAATTATTCGCTGCGCAGGGCTTCCACCGGATCCTTCTTCGCCGCCCCGCGGGAGGGGATCAGCCCCGCGAACACCGTCAGCAGCACGCTGATGGCCACCAGGATGGCCCCGGCCACGGGGGGCAGTACGGCGGTGAGGTCGTCCAGCCCGGTGAGGTTGTGGATCACGGCGTTGATGGGGAAGGTGGCCGCCACGCTCACCAGGATGCCCAGCAGGCCGGCGGCCAGGCCCACGATGAGCGTCTCCGCGTTGAACACCCGGGACACGTCCTTTTTGGAGGCGCCCACGGCCCGGAGTATGCCGATCTCCTTGGTGCGCTCCAGCACGGAGATGTTGGTGATGATGCCGATCATGATGGAGGACACCACCAGGGAGATGGACACGAAGGCGATGAGCAGGTAGCTGATGCCGCTGATGATGCCGGTGATGGAGCTCATGAGCAGGGCCACGTAGTCGGTGTAGGTGATCTCGTCGTCCTCGTTGTCCACACCATCGTTATACTCCTGGATCAGGCCGGCGATCTCGTCCTTCTGGGCGAAGGTGGTGGCATAAATGCTGATGGCGGAGGGGGCCTCCAGCCGGGTGTAGCCCAGCAGGTCCAGGTTGTCCTCATAGGTGGAGGAGGACCGGGTGGGGGGCATATAGTTGTCATAGAGGTAGACAAACTGCTCCGGAGTAAAGGGGCTGGGCGCGGCCATAGAGGGATTGCCCATCCCGGCGGCCTCGTCCATGGGCGCATCCGGCTCGTCGGGGGGCGTCACCACAAAGGTGGTCCCCTGATCCAGGGTCAGATCCATCATTGCCGCCAGCTGGTCGGCGGACAGCGCCCCCAAACGGGCCTCCACCCCGGCGGCGTACTGCTCCCGCACACCCTGGGAGATAGCCTCCTCAATGCGCTGGAACAACTCGTCATCGCTCATGTCGGCGATGTAGCCCCGGACGGTGTCCCCGTCCACCCCCATCTCCCCGGCGTACTGCTCCACGATCATGTCCTCAATGGCGTCCCGGGTGAGATCCGCCATCTGCTGCTCCACGATGCCGTCCACATACTCCTGGGAGGGCTGGCCCATCACGTCCACGTAGGCCGCCGCCTTCTCGGAGGCGGTGAGACCGGACAGGTATTCGGTGACGGCGTCCGCCTTCTCCCCGTCCGTGGGCTCCACGTCGGTTTCCTTGGGGAAGGGCAGGTTGCAGATCACATCGGTGTCCGGGTCGTCCAACTGCTTTTGCAGGATTTCGGTGTCGGCGGTGCTCTCAATGGCGAAGCGGGTGAGGGCGCTGGTGTAGCCGATGCCGCCGGACAGCATTCCGTGGCCCCCGTCCACCGGGCGGGCGATGCCTGACACCTTCAGCTTCACCCCGGTGTCCTCGCTGTTGTAGAGGAAGTCCATCCCCGCCTCGGTCTGGGACATATCGGTGTAGGTGTCCGTGGCGGGGTCGTGCTGGTAGTACTCGGCGGGAAGGATGAGCTTGAAGCCCAGATCGCACAGCTCCTCATAGTCCCAGCTCATCTCGCCGATCTCCACCGTCTCCCCCTTGGACATGGACACCATGGCCTCCTCCATGTCGTCCTGGGGCATGAGCCCCAGGGCGTACAGCATGAGGTCGGAGATCTCGTTGTTCCCGTCCACAAAGAGGATCACCTCGTCGTGGCTCTCCGGCCAGCCGCCGTACAGCAGCTCGTACTGGTTTTTCTCCTGGGGGGAGATCAGCTCCCCGTCCTCGCCGGGGAGAAGCTCCTCCCACACGTCCATGGCGGAGTACATGGAGCCCATCTGGTCGAAGTAGGAGGAGTAGTCCCCGCCGTACATGGCGGACATGGCGTCCTGCATGA
>CASTQR010000149.1 GCA_949451265.1 uncultured Eubacteriales bacterium
TGGCGGCGTGCTCGGCCTCCTCATAGGCGGCCTTCTCCCAGTACAGGCCGATCTCAGGATAGCCCTCGCGGTGGGCGATGCGGGCCATGCACAGGTACATGCCCACCTCGCCGCACTCGCCGTTGAAGTTGGCCATCAGCTGCTCCAGGATATACTTCTTGTCCTCGTCGCTGATGTCGGGGTTGTCCTTCACGGTCTTGGCGTAGATGCCGTACTCATGCTCGGCGGCCAGCTTCATCTCGCCCTCCTGAAGCGTGAACTTGGAGCCGGCAACGTGGCACACGGGGCACTCGGCGGGGGGGTTCTCGCCCTCATAGACGTAGCCGCACACAGGGCAGATCCATTTTTTCATGATAGTATTCCTCCAATGTTAAAAATCTTCGCAGCCATCGCACAGGCCGCGGATAATGAACTCACAGCGCTGGGCCGTGAATCCGTATTGCACGCCCAGCCGCTCCACGGAGTCCTCCCCCGGCGTCAGCGGGGGCAGGTCCGCCACGCGGCCGCAGCGGTTGCAAATAAAGTGGGCGTGGGGACGGGTCTGGCCGTCGTACCGCTCCTGGCCGTTCACCGTGCCCACCCGCACCGCCAGCCCCTGCTCGCACAGCTGGGACAGGTTGCGGTAGACGGTGGCCAGGCTCAGGCCGGGGTAGTCGGGCTTGAGGGCCTGGTACACCTGGTCCGCGGAGGGGTGGGTGCCGGTGCCCCGGAGCAGGGCCAGCATGGCGTCCCGCTTTTTGCTCTGTCGGACGATTGCCATAAGCACAAATCCTTGTAAATGTTGGAAACTTAATAGGAATAATTCCTGTTAAGGATAATAACACAGTTTGTCCCGTTTGTAAAGCCCCTTTTTGAAAAAAGGGGAAAAATTTTTGCACCCCCACGCCCTGAGCTTCCCCCTGCAAGGGGGAAGGTGCCCCCGAAGGGGGCGGATGAGGGTGCGGTAAGGGGCGGAGTCCACGGTTGTGCGCCTGCCGTGTGCCACAGAAGTCCGGGGCGCATGGCGGAAAGCAGGATACGCCCGCCTCTGCTTTGACACAGGGGCGGGCGTTTTCCTCCGCCAATGTACGCAGTTCTTCGTACAGATCCAGCGGCAGGACGATGGATACGGTTTTCTTTGGGCCTTTTATCCTATGAATCACCTCAAAAGCATTATAAGTTTTATCATGTAAAAATACAAGATAAAATTATCTGTTATGAACATCATAGGATATACATTAAAATATTCTATGAGGTGATGCAGAATGCCTTTTGAACCCAAGAAAACCCGCAACAAAGTGGAGTCAGCATACAAAAGCATTTACCTGAAGCGAACCACCATAGAGGAACTTGACCGGCTTGCGGCAAAGCATAAGACCAGCTTTAATAATATTGTAGTCACCATGGTGGAGGATCGTCTGGAAGAACTCCGCCAGGAAAAAGAAATCTAAAAGGCCCGGCGCATTGCCGGGCCTTGACAATTTCCCGCTGTTCGGTTATACTAAGACATAGAAAGGGCGCTGCCGGTAGACGGTGAACCCCCCTACACCATAGAAGTAACCGCTTGGCTTGGGGAAGCTATGGGGCGGTTACTTCTTTTTGCTATATACCTGAAGAAACAGGCCGCAAATGCCGATAATGACCAGACAAAGTTCAAGAACTTCCGAAGTCGTCATATCGCAGCCCCCCTTTCCGAAGATCAGGGAGCAAGAAGCGCCCCCTGTCAGGAGGGCTTCACCGCCTACCGAATACGGGCAGCGCCAAGTACAGCATAGCACAAGGTTCGACAAAACGCAACAAAAAATACCAGCCCCGGCGCTTCACGCGCCGGGGCCGTTTCTTATCTGTTAAATCCCCGCAGAAGCTCCTCCCACCACTCGATGATCCGGAACTTCAGCACATACCCCCCGTCCTGCCCGGTGATCAGGGACACCTGATCCTCCGACAGCACCCCATCGGCGGCGGTCTCCACGCTCTCCTCCGTCACCGAGCCCAGGCACAGGGGCGGGAACACCACGCACCACCAGTTGCGCCCCTCCCCCGCCCCGATGGTCACCCGCAGGGCCCGGTACTGCCCCGCCGGGAGGGAAAAGCCGTCATACGCCTTGGTGGGGAACCACTGATCGGCGATCTCCGCCGCCACTGGGAGGTCACAGCCCGCCGCCTCCAGGGCCGCCGCCCCGGCCTGGGCCAGCCCGTCCAGGCGGGCGGAGAGGATTTCCTCCGCCTGGGCCCGGCCGGACACGCCCTCCAGCAGGCGGGACGCCTCCTCCAGCACCGCGTCCCGGGCCAGCAGCTTGAGGGCCTGATCCGTCTCGGAGTCGGAGTTGGCCACCACGTGGAGCCGGAGCACCTGCCCCGCCAGGGCGCTCTCGCTGGCGGACGCCCACACCCCTGCCGTGAGGGTGATCCCGAAGGCCAGCAGCAGGGCCGCCTCCCAGCGGCGCAGCCTGCAAGCGGTAGAAGAAGTCATAAAAAGCACCGTCCTTATGTACCGAATGAGTACAGTATGGACGGCGCTTTTTGGTTTTATACCTCCCGCGGGGCGGGCCGGCACACAAACACGTCCCGGTAGCTCTCCCGTAGGAGTGCGCAGGCGTCCTGTGCGGCGTCCTCTGTCTCAAACAGGCCGAACACCGACGGCCCGCTCCCGGACATGGACGCCCCCAGCGCCCCCCGGTCAATGAGGGCGGCCTTGATGGAGGAGATCTCGGCGTACCGGCGGCGCTCCACCACGTCCTCGAACACGTTATACATCCGCCGGGCCACCCCCGCCAGATCCCCTGACTCCAACGCGGCGATGACCCCCTGGGTGTCCGGGCGGCGGACGATCTTCCGCACGTTCACCCGCCCGAACAGCTGGGGGGTGGAGATGGAGAAGGGGGGTTTGCAGAGGACGATGTGGCAGGGCGGCAGGGGGGCCAGCGGGGTGAGCCGTTCCCCCCGGCCTTCCGCCAGGGCGGTGCCCCCCAGCACACAGAAGGGCACGTCGGAGCCCACCCGCTCCCCGATCCCCGCCAGCTCGGACCGGGACAGCCCCGCCCCGGTGAGGGCGTTCATGGCCCGGAGGACAGCGGCGGCGTCAGCGCTCCCCCCGGCCAGCCCGGCGCACACGGGCACCCGCTTGCGGATGCTCACGTCCACCTCGCCCCCCAGTCCGGCGGCCTCCCGGAAGGCGGCGGCGGCCACCTGGGCCAGGTTCTTGTTCCCGGCGGGCAGGAACCGCAGGTCGGCCACGGCGGCGCCCTCCGGCCCCTGGGCGGGGGTGACGGTGAGCTCGTCCGCCAGGGTGACGGACTGCATCACCATCTGTAAATCATGGTAGCCGTCCTCCCGCTTGCGGAGGATGTCCAGGGTCAGGTTGATTTTTGCGTTGGCGGTCAGTTCCATGTCGTGCTCCTTTTCCATCTGTTACAGCTTACCATACAAAGGGGATCAGGCGGTATTTCACCCGCCGTTTATAGTCGGCGTACCCCTCCAGCCCCCGCTCCAGCACCTGCTCCGCCTGCTGTTCCCGGTCATTGCGCCTCTCTCCTTTCTATGGGTGGGACAGGGCCTCCCCCGCCGCCTCCGCCATGGCCTCCCGGTTCAGGGGGCGGTTCAGAAAGTGCTCCAACGCCAGCACCGCCTGCCACACCAGCATGGGCAGGCCGTTCAACGTCCGCAAACCCCGGCGGCGGGCTTGTGAGAGCAACTCAGTCTCGGCGGGGTGGTAGATGAGGTCGAACACCGCCGCCCCGTGGGGCAGGGCGT
Organism: uncultured Eubacteriales bacterium; assembly: GCA_949451265.1. The sequence goes on from CASTQR010000149.1 coordinate 3,733, forward strand.
CCAAAAAGCCGAAGCCCTCAAACTGGCGGGAGCCCTCCATCCCCAGATTGGTGCCGTTCACCAGCAGGCCGGAGCGGGCGGCGCAGTCCGCCAGCCCTGCCGGGGAAAAGTCCCCGGGGATCAGCCGCCCCAGAGGATCCAGCGCGCACAGGGCCCAGGCCCGCTCCAGGGTGCGGTTGCGGACAAAGACCTGACAAGCCCCGGCCCGCACCAGCGCCAGGGCTACCGCCTTCGCCGCGCCCCCCGCCCCCAGCAGGGTGACGGTCAGCCCAGCCGGATCCACGCCCAGCCCGTCCCGCAGGGCCGCCCCGGCCCCGGCCCCGTCGGTGTTGAAGCCCACCCACTTCCCGTCCCGGAGGCACACGGTATTTACCGCGCCCACAAGACGGGCGGCGGGGTCGATTTCATCCAGGAGGGGAAGCAGATCCTCCTTGTGGGGCATGGTGGCGTTGAAGCCGGTGACGCCGTTCCCCCGGGCCCAGCGCAGGTAATCCGGCAGCTCCCCCCGGCGCACCACCTGGACCTCATAGGGGATATCCAGCCCCAGCGCCCCCAGCATGGCCCCGTGTATGATCGGGGACTTGGAATGGAGGACGGGATCCCCAATCACTTGCAGCCTCATCTGCCGCCCTCCAAAAAATAATCCATGGCCATCAGGTATCCGTCGAACCCGTGTCCGTAGATCTGCCCCACGCAGGCCGGGGCGGTGACGGACACCGCCCGGAAGGGCTCCCGCTGGTCGATATGGCTGAGGTGCACCTCATAGGCGGGGACGTCCACCGCCTTCAGCGCGTCCAGGATGGCGTAGCTGTAGTGGGTGTAGGCGG
>CASTQR010000150.1 GCA_949451265.1 uncultured Eubacteriales bacterium
TCCTCCGTCTCCCGCTCGATCTCCTCCAGCTTCTCCTCGGGGTAGTAGATGAGGGTGGCCAGCTGGTCCCGGTCGGACCGGGGGACGGACGCCCCCAGCAGATCGTCGATCTTCTCCCGCACCACGCCGGAGGCGGAGTTCAGGATGTGCTGGAACGCCTCGTACTCTCCGTGGACGTCGGAGATGAAGTGTTCGGTGGCCTTGGGCAGGTTCTGGATGGCCCGCAGGTTGATGATCTCGGTGCTGGCCTGCTGGACAGTGGGGTACTGGCGGGCCAGCAGCTTCAGGTAGTCCAGCTTCTCGGGGGTGAATTCGGCGGCGCGCTTCATGATGGGTCACTCCTTGGAACATAATGTTGATGATGGTATTATGGCATGGATTTTAAAAAAAGAAAAGAGGAAAAGGGGGAAAAGAGGAAATTTTATCTGCCCCGCCCGAGTTTTTTTGTTAAACTTATAACGGTTCCAAAAAATATTCGGGTAACACGCAACCAAACGGGGGCCCAATCCCGTATTACCATCAGAAGCGCTTCGAGAGCACGAAAGGAGGGGAGGCCATGGGGGAGCGGTGGAACGACCCCGGCGCGCTGGCCCGGCAGTACGCCCCGGCGGTGTACCGGCTGGCCTACGCCAGGACTGGGAACCGGGCCGACGCGGAGGACGTGATGCAGGAGGTATTCCTCCGGCTGGTGAAGGCCAAACCCGTCTTTGACAGCGGGGCCCACGCCAAGGCGTGGCTGCTGCGGGTGGCGGCCAACTGCGCCAGCGACCTGTTCCGCCTGCCCTGGCGCAGGCGGGAGGAGCCCCTGACGGAGGACGCCGCCGCCCCGGAGGAGCCGGGTGAGGGCAGCGTGACCCAGGCGGTGCTCTCCCTGCCCGCCCGCTACCGCATCCCCATCCATCTGTACTACTACGAGGAGTACTCGGTGGCCGAGATCGCCGGTATCATGGGCAAAAGCGAGGGGACGGTCAAATCCTGGCTGTCCCGGGCCCGCGCCCTGCTGCGGGGCAAGCTGAAGGAGGAGGGCTGTGTGGATGACTCAGTATAAACGTGAGATGGAACAGTTCGGCCCCCGGCAGGAGGAATTGGATAAGCTCTATACATTGATCGAAGGAGGAACCGATATGCAGTGGAAAAAATGGATCGGCCGCCAGGCGGCGGCCATCGCGGTGTGCGCCGCGCTCACCCTCACGGCGACGGCGGCGGCCGTGCCGGCGGTGTGGCAAAGCCTTCAGGAGCACCTGGGGCCCTTCGCCCCTTACGCCCAGACTATCAAGGGGGCGTCCTGCACCGACCAGGGGATCAAAATTCAAATGCTCAGCGCGCTGTCCGACGATCTGGCGGCCCGGTTCTACCTGTCCGTCCAGGATATGGAGGGGGACAGGCTCAACGAGTTTCTGGATCTGACCGGACGCCTGACGGCGGGGGAGGAAAAGCTGACGGAGGCGCAGGATTCGGGGGAGGGCATCATAGGCGGCGGTTCCCCCTCCACCCGCAATTTCGAGCTGGTCTCCTATGACCCGGATACCAGAACCGCCCTGCTCTCCGCCACCGTCTACTATGAGGAGGATGCGCGGCCCACGGAGAAGGCGCGGCTGGAGGTCACGGGTATGACCACCAGGCTGGCCCAGGTGTGGCTGGATATCCCCTGCGCGTCCGTCACGGGCAGGACGCTGAACAGCCTGCCCGTGGGCGAGGACGATAAGGTGATCTACCAGCCCAGCGGCTCAGACTTCCCCGCCGGATACACCGGCGCCGCCCTGCCCGCCCGGAAGGTGGTGCTGGCCCCCGGCCAGACCCCCATGGATATCGAGGGCACGGAGGATATGCGGGTGTCCTCCATGGGCTTCGCCAGCGACGGCCGCTTCCACGTCCGGCTGGACTTCGCTGAAGGGGTGCGGCCCGGGCTTCATCAGAACGGGGAAAGTGATCTCATGTTTGGCCTCTACGGTGTGGACACCGACGACGACGGCCAACGGCTTTTTGTGTACCAGCAGACCCTGGTGGACGGCGGCATGGATGTTCTGTTCCCCCTGATCAAGGCGGGGGATCTCCAGACGCTGCGAAGCGGCCAGGTGAGGCTCACCGGGCGCTATTGGCGGCCCGGCGCGGATATCGAGGGCCAATGGGCCACGGAATTTGAGACGGAGTATTACGCCTCCGCCGCTCTGGACTGGAAGGGATTGGTAAGTGGCTGGCGGATGGAGGAGGTGACCCTCTCCCCGCTGAGCGTCACCATGACAGGTTATAAAGCCGACAGCTCGGGCGCTTTGGCGAACACCCCCCTGTACGCCGTGAAAAAGGACGGCACGGAAATTGCCGCCGAGCCGGGGATGGGGCGTTACTCCAACCTGGAAACGAACGGCGGAGAGGGCTGGGAGTGCTACGCCACCTGGTACTTTGCCGAGCCGGTGGAGGTGGAGGACATCGCCTTCCTCTCCGTGAAAGGCACGCGGATCCCGGTAAACTGAACCCAGCCGGAACAAACCGGGCGCGGAACGGGAATTTTCCCTTCCGCGCCCGGTTTTCCGTTCAGAGCAGGTAGTTGTTGTCCCGGTTGGCGGGCTGCATGGCCTTCAGCTTATAGGTGGCGAAGCCCTCCGCCACCAGCGGCTCCCGGCGGCACAGCTCCTCCGCCGCCTCATAGCTGTCCGCCCGAAGGATATACATTCCCGCCACGCCGGGGTATCCCTTGAACACCCCGCACAGCTCCAAATGCCCGCCGTCGTCCAGGGCCCGGAGGTTGTCCACATGGCGCTCCACCGCCGCCTTGGTGAGCCGGTTATAGGTCTTGGTTTTCTCGATGAACATCACGTACAGCCAGTCGTTCATGGGGATTGCTCCTTTCTTTTTGTGGGGTGATTATATTTCCCTGCGGCCCTCCAGGGCCCGCATGAGGGTGGCGTCGTCGGCGAACTCCAGGTGGCTGCCCACCGGGATGCCGTAGGCCAGCCGGGTGGTTTTCACCCCGAAGGGCTTCAGCAGCCGGGACAGGTAAAGGGCGGTGGTCTCCCCCTCGGTGTCCGGGTTGGTGGCCATGATCACCTCGTCGATCCCCCCGGCGGACACCCGCTCCACCAGCTGGGCAATCCGCAGATCGTCCGGCCCCACGTGGTTCATGGGGGAGATCACCCCGTGGAGGACGTGGTACAGCCCGCCGTACTCCCGGGAACGCTCCATGGCCATCACGTCCTTGGGGTCGGCCACCACGCAGACGGTGGCGTGATCCCGCCGGGAGGAGGCGCAGATGGGGCACTCCCCCTCCCCGTCGGTGAGGTTCTGGCACACGGGGCAGCAGCCGATGGAGGTTTTCGCGTCCAGCAGGGCGGCGGCGAAGGCTTTGGCCGTCTCCTCCGGCTGATCCAGGATGTAAAAGGCTAGCCGCTGGGCGCTCTTGCGGCCCACGCCGGGGAGCTTGGCGAACTGCTCCACTAAATTTTCCAGGGCGGCGGGAAAATAGTCCATGGGAATACACCTCCGTTGGTAGGGATATCAGCCTTCCCCCTTTTAGGGGGGAGGCTTTAGCGGGGGTTCCGCAACGTTTCGATGGCCTTGGCCGGATCCTCCGCGCCGTACACCGCCGAGCCCGCCACCAGCACCGTGGCCCCGGCCTCGATGACCTTTGCGGCGGTGCCGGGGGCCACGCCGCCGTCCACCTCCAGCTCACAGCCGGGGTTATACTTGTCGATCAGCGCCCGCACCTCCCGGATGGTGTCCAACTGCCCCTCCATGAACCTCTGCCCGCCGAATCCCGGCTCCACCGTCATCACCAGCACCATGTCCAGCTGTTCCAGATAGGGCAGGACGGCCTTTGCCGACGTGATGGGCCGCAGGGCCACCGCCTTTTTCACCCCGTTGGCCTCCATGGCCCGGAGGGCGTCGGCAATGCGGCTGGGGTGGTCGGCCTCCAGGTGGACGGACAGGAGATCCGCCCCCGCCCTGGCGAACTGTTCCATGTAGCGCACGGGCTTGTCGATCATCAGGTGGACATCCAAAAACATGTCCGTGTGCTTGCGGATGGACTGCACCACCGGCACGCCGATGGTGAGGTTGGGGACAAAGGCCCCGTCCATCACGTCCACGTGGAGCCAGTCCGCGGCGGACACCCGGCCGATGTCCCGCTCCAAATTGCAAAAATCCGCCGAGAGGATGGAAGGGGCGATCTTCACCATGATTTTCTCCCTCTTTCTGTGAGTTTGGCTTGGGCGGGGGGCCCGTCCCCGGCCCGCTGGCTGGGGCAGCCCCAGACCCGCCGCATAGGATAGAACACGCGGAGGTCGCCGGCGGCGGGAACCGGACGGCTCCCCCGTGCCCCTGGCCCGCGCCCGGCCCCCGGCCGTGCGGCGTGCCGCACCTGAATACCCCGCACCGCTGCAATCGCGGCGGTGCGGGGATTGTGATCTCACCCCGTGATGGTGCCGCTGGCGGCCACCTCACGCACGTCGTAGCCCTCCTGTTTCAGGGCGTTCAGGATCTCCGCCTTGTGGGACAGGCCGAAGGCCTCCATGGTCACCTTCAGCTCCACCCCGGCCTGCCGGTTGATGTT
>CASTQR010000151.1 GCA_949451265.1 uncultured Eubacteriales bacterium
CGTAAATGGTGGTGAAGTTATCCAGCTGCAGGTTGCCGTTGGGGTCGGGCCGGTTGGTGTCGGGGTCCAGGATGCCGGTGGGGATAAAGGCGTTGTCGTACACGCCCAGCAGCCGGAAGTAATAGGTGGCCCCGCTCTCCAGCTTCAGGGCGCTTTTCTCCGGATCCTCGTCGTTGGGCAGGGTGATGATCATCTGGCCGTTCACCAGCTCCACCGTGGCGTTGCGGAAGTCCACCGTCCAGTTTGTCGGCTCCACATTGCCCGTCGCGGGGTCGTACCGGGGCTGGAGCGGCACGGGCTTGCCGCTCCGGGGCACGGAGTACATCCGGATATGCTTGGCCAGCTCCTCGGACAGCGCATTCTTGGCCGCCTCCAGGTTCTCGGGGTTGCCCTGGGCGCTCACCACGTCCTGGTAGAAGTCCAGGAAGGTCTTGCCGCCCTCCCTGGCGCCGCCCTTGACGGTCTCGGAGAACACGAACTGAATGGAGCTGCTGGCCCTGGGCTTGCCCTCCACCGCGTCGGTGAATTTCAGCTCCACCTCGGGCGGCTTGGTGTCCCGCGTCTTGATGTCCATCCGGACCACCCGGTCGGAGTAGTTCCCGGCGGCGTCCTTGCCCACGTAGTAGAGCCAGTAGTTATTGGTGTTGGTCTTGGCGGTGTCCAGCCCGGTGACCCGGAAGGTGGTGTTGGTATAGGCCCCGCTGACGGCGCTGGAGCCGCTGGCGAGGACGCTGTCCCCGGCGCCCTCCACCTTGATCTTGGTGCGCAGGTCGGCCATGATCTCGGCGGTCTCCTCGTCGTTGTCGCCCGGGACGATAAAGGAGGTGTCGCCCGCGGGCACCACGGCCCAGAACAGGGTGGCGGGGGCCTCGTTCATGGAGAACACGACGTTGGCGAAGTCCGCGCCGTAGGGGGGCATCTGGGTGGGGGAGATGACCAGGGGGGGCGTCTCGTCCGGGGTGCTGAACTTGATCTCCAGCGGCTGGTCCATGCTCTGTGCGCCGTTGTGATCGGTGAGCCACAGGAACAGGACATAGGGGGTCTTTTCCTGGAGCTTCCGCCGGTTGACGGTGATGGAGATCTCCGCGTTCTTCACCACGCTCAGGGAGCCGGAGCCGTAGTTGCCGCCCAGGGAGCCGGACTTGAACTCCTGGGGGGTGGGGGCCTTGGCCCCGTCGGGCAGCAGCGCCCAGTACAGCAGGCAGTCCTTGTTGGCCATGACGGTGGCCTGGGCCACGTCGGTGGTGATCTTGCTCATGTAGGCGTACTTGCCGTTGGTGTTGGGCTGCTCCTTCTTGTCGTTGAAGTCAGGCTTGGTGTCATCGGGGGTGGTGAAGGCGGCCACCTTCAGGTGGCTGCGCTTGCCCTGCCCGTCCACCAGGATGGCGCTGACGTAATAGGAGCCGTCGGGCTCCAGGTTCTGCACCTTGCCGATGTACTCCGTGTTGGCGCTGGAGGCGGCGATGCTGCCGGCCTGCTCCTGGAAGATGTTCCCGCCGTAGGCCGGGTTCTCGATCAGGTCCTCCTCGCTCACCGAGCCGTCGGACACGGCGGAGATGGCCCAGTAGATGGTGCCGGGCTTGCTGCCGCTGAACACGCCGTCGGCCACGGTGGGGGCCACGTTCTTCATGTAGGGGTAGCCCGCCAGCAGCCGGGGCTCGGCGGACATTTCGGCGGCGTCGGTGCTGCCCATGGTGGTGCCGTCGATGTCGGCGGTGATGCCCGGGCGGATGACGATCTGGTCGGGAAGCTGCTCCACCTCGCTGCCGGCGGAGCCCACGTTCAGGTTCTTGATGTCGCCGGGGCCGGTGACCTTGGTGGCCACGTCCAGGTTCAGCTCATCCACCCGGGTGTTCTTGTCCACCAGCACGGTGGAGGCGATGGCGTCCTCGTCCACGGTGACCTTCTCCGCGGAGCCTTTGACAAACTGGAGGTCGGAGGCCGGGGTGAAGTTCATGACCTCCTTGATGGAGCCCGCCAGCTGGAACTTGGTGCCCGGGTCGCCCCGAAGCTCAAGCCTGGACAGGCCGTAGCCCTCCCAGGAGGCGTCGTTGATGAAGGCGTTGGCCCGCACGGTGGTCAGGGGGATGTCGGTGACGCCCTGGGCCCGGACGGTGACGGTGTGGGTTTTCAGGCTGTCCACCACCAGCTCCTCCGCCTCCACGTTGCGCAGCACGATACTCTCCTGGCCCTCGATGGCCTCGCCCGCGCCGCTGATCACGATCCGGCCCAGCACGGTGACGTTTTCCAGCACCACATGGCCCAGGTCGATGCCGCCGGTGAGGTACAGGTTGCCGGCGATAGTGGTGTCACGCAGGTTCACATTGGAGGTATTCAGGGTGACGTTGCCGTACACATGGCCCAGGGTGTGGTCCCCCGCCTGATTCACGGGGGTGCCGATGGCCCGCACCAGCATGGCGGCCAGCTCGCCCCGGGTGATGTTGCTGCGGGGCTTGAAGCTGCCGTCGGAGTAGCCGTTCAGCACGCCCTCCTGGACGGCGGCGCCGATGAGGCCCCGGCTCCACTCGCTGAGGACGCGGCTGTCGGAGAAGCCCAGGGTCTCGCCCACGGTCTCCTGGAGCATCAGGTTCCGGGCCAGGAACACCGCCGCCTGCTCCCGGGTCACGTTGGTCTCCGGGGAAGCCTGGGTGTTTGACACGCCCTTGAAGTAGCCCGCGTTATAGGCGATGTCGATATCGTCGGCGTACCACTTGGAGGAGGGCACGTCGGTAAAGGGGGTGCCCGCCTTGCGGGTGTACCCGTAGGCGCGGTTGATCATGGTGACCAGCTCCGCCCGGGTGATGGGGCGGCCCAGGTTCAGGTTGCCGCTGATGTCGCCGCGCATAACGCCCCACTCCACCAGCTTCTGGCCGTAGGGGTCGGCCCAGTGGGCCGCGGCGGGGAGTATGATCCCCGTGGGCAGCAGCCCAAAGACCAGCACCAGGCACAAGAGGCCGGATACCAGGCGGCGTATTCCTCCATGTGTACGTTGTTTGCTCATGATGAAGTGACCTTTCCTTTCCGGCCCGCCCGGGGGCGCGCCTGTCCGTATCGTTGGGGTTTGTATCGCTACCGGGCCGTCCGCCTGGGCCGCCCGGAGAGCTGGAGGTTAAAGACCGCTTCCCGCAGGATGGTCTCCTCGTCGTTGCAGAGGTCGATGAATTTGGCGGCGTAGAGGGTGTCCTCCCGGCCGTCCACGGGACGCTGGCGGAGGATCTGGCCCTTCACCACCAGGGGCTCGCTGGTGACGGGGACGACCACCTCGAACTGCTCCCCAATCTGGAACTCCCGCCCGCAGAAGAAGGCGATGCCGCCGCAGCTCAGATCGTGGGTCTCCACCGGCCGGCGGCCCCGCCAGCTCCCGCTCACCGGGTAGGCGAAGCTGTCCACCTCCACCGGCACCCGCAGGTTCTTGCGCATATCGTTGCCGGCGGCGGCGGTCTTGCGCACCTCCAGCTGGATGATGTCGTTCCGGTGGCGCACCAGCGCCCCCTCGTAGGAGGGGCTGCTGTCCTCAATGGAGAGCAGCTTGAACCGCTTGTACTCCAGCACGTCGTCGATCTTGTCGTTCATCACCACCAGCTGCCACAGGGTCCCCTCGGTGGCCGCAGGCCCCTGGGGCCGCACCTGGGCCAGGGCGTTCCCCGCCTCGTCCAGCAGCAGATAGATGGTGCTTTTCTGTTCCTGTGCCATTCCCGTTCCTCCTTATTCCGGGGCGTCCCCGCCGTCCTCCCGGGCGGGGGGCTCCTGCGTCCCCTCCTTCTTCGCCCCCTGGTTGGGGTCAAAGTGGAGGAAATACACATAGATCTCCACAATGGCCTTATACAGCTCCTCCGGGATCTCCTGCCCCAGCTTGAGCTGGGTAAGGATGGTGGCCAGGGAGTTGTCCTCGTAGATGGGCACGCCGCTGTCCGCGGCCACCTCCACGATCTTCTCCGCCAGGTAGCCCATGCCGGACGCCACGATCACCGGCGCGCCGTTCCCCGCCTCGTATTGCAGGGCCACTGCCTTCTTGGACGGGTTCCGCCTTCCGTCATACCTTGACATTGACACTGTTCTTCCCTTCAAAGATTTTGGGGAACACCTCGGTGAGGGTCACCGGGCGCTCCATCTTCCGCACGCTCACCCCCACGGGGGTCAGATCGTTCCGGGTGAGTATGCCGGAGACGGTCTTTTCAATCTCCCTGGAGAAGGGGGCCACCCCCGGGGGGCAGGCCACCGCCACCTCCACCTCCTTGTCCCGGCTGGTGAGGATCACGTCGAACAGCCCCACCTTCTCCACGTCCAGCTTGAACAGGAAGCGCATACACTTCCCGTCCCCGCCCCTGCCGTTCTTCTTGTCCTCGGCGTCCGCGTCCACCCACAGCTCGGAGAACAGCTTCCGCCCGTCCTGCTCCAGGGGGATCAGCAGGTGGTTCAGCGGCATATACACGCTCTCGTTCACCAGCATGGCGGACACCAGGTTCCGGAAGGTCTGCTGCACCTCGGCGCTGCCCTCCCCCCGGAGGGCCCGGGCGGCGGCGGCGGCCAGG
>CASTQR010000152.1 GCA_949451265.1 uncultured Eubacteriales bacterium
CCCTTCTCCTTGTGGAACTGGAGCATCTTGTTGTAGTCCATCTTATAGATGTGGTCGCCGGACAGGATCACCACATACTCAGGGTTGTAGCGGTCCACAAAGGGGATGTTCTGGTAGATGGCGTTGGCGGTGCCCTTGTACCAGGACTCGGTCTTGGACTGGGTGTAGGGCGGCAGGATGTGGGCGCCGCCCCAGTTGCGGTTCAGATCCCAGGGCTGGCCGTTGCCGATATAGTCGTTCAGCTCCAGGGGCTGGTACTGGGTCAGCACGCCCACGGTGTCGATGCCGGAGTTGACGCAGTTGGACAGCGGAAAGTCGATGATCCGGTACTTGCCGCCGAAGGGCACCGCGGGCTTGGCGGTGTCCTGGGTCAGGCAGTACAGGCGGCTGCCCTGGCCCCCGGCCAGCAGCATGGCGATACATTCTTTTCTACGCTCGGACAAAGTGATCTCCCCCTCAAGTATTACTTGGATTCGGTTGCGGTTTTCTTGGCAGCGGGTTTGCGTTTGGGCTTCGCTTCCCCGGTGTCGGCTTTCTTGGCCCGGGGCTTCCGGGCGGGCTTGGCCTCGGCGGCGGGGGTCTCAGCGGCGGCCGCTTTCTTGGCCGGAGCCTTGCGGGGCTTTTTGGCGGGCGCGGCCTTCTCCCGGGGCTCCTCGTCCTTGGCGGCGCGGGCAGCAGCCTTGTGCTCGTAGTACACGGTGGACAGGGCGGGCAGGGTCAGGGACACGGAATAGGGCAGCCCGTGGAGCTCCTTCTTCCTGGCCTTCACGGGGGCCAGTTCCGTGCCCGCGCCGCCGTATTTGGCATCGTCGCTGGACAGCACCGGGACATAGGCGCCCGCCTTGGGCACGCCGATCTCATAGCCGGTGCGCTCCACCGGGCAGAAGTTACACACCACGATGACCTCCTTGCCCTTCTCGTCGATGCGGCGGAAGGAGATCACGCTCTGCTCGTTGTCGTCGCAGGCGATCCACTGGAAGCCCTGCCAGTCGGTGTCGTTGTGCCACAGGGCCGGGTGGTCCAGGTAGTAGTGGTTCAGATCCTTCACATAGGCCCGGAGCTGCTGGTGCTTGTCGAAGTCCAGCAGGAACCAGTCCAGCTGCTTCTTCTCGTCCCACTCGATGAACTGGCCGAACTCGCCGCCCATGAACAGCAGCTTCTTGCCGGGATGGGTCATCATGTAGCCGTAGAACGCCCGCAGCCCCTGGAACTTGTCGGCGTAGTCCCCCGGCATCTTGTTGATGAGGGAGCATTTGCCGTGGACCACCTCGTCGTGGGACAGGGGCAGGACGAAGTTCTCCGAGAAGGCGTAGGTCAGGGAGAAGGTGATGTTGTTGTGCTTGCCCTTCCGGAACAGGGGGTCGGTGGACATATAGTCGATCATGTCGTGCATCCAGCCCATGTTCCACTTGAAGTTGAAGCCCAGGCCGTTGAAGTCCTCCTTGGGCTTGGTGACGTTGGCGTAGGCGGTGGACTCCTCCGCGATCATGACGGCGTGGGGGTCGAAGGCGAAGGCGGCGGCGTTCATGTCCTGGAGGAAGGCCACGGCCTCCAGGTTGATGTTGTTGCCGTACTGGTTGGGCCGCCACTCGCCGCCCTGCCGACCGTAGTCCAGGTAGAGCATGGAGGCCACCGCGTCCACCCGGATGCCGTCCACGTGGAACTTGTCCAGCCAGTAGACCACGTTGGAGATCAGGAAGGAGCGCACCTCGTACCGTCCGTAGTCAAAGATCCGGGTGCCCCAGTCGGGGTGCTCCCGGCGGAGGGGATCGGCTGGCTCGTAGCAGTAGCCGCCGTCGAACTCGAACAGGCCGCACTCGTCCCGGGGGAAGTGGGCGCCCACCCAGTCGATGATGACGCCGATGCCCGCCTCGTGGCACATGTCCACAAACTTCATGAAGTCGTGGGGGGTGCCATACCGGGAGGTGGGGGCATAGTAGCCCGTGACCTGGTAGCCCCAGGAGGGGTCGTAGGGGAACTCGCTGACGGGCAGCAGCTCCACGTGGGTATAGCCCATGTCCTTCAGGTAGGGCACCAGCTCCTTCGCGCAGTCCGCGTAGGAGAGGAAGTTCCCGTCCTCATGCCGCCGCCAGGAGCCCAGGTGCACCTCGTAGATGTTCATGGGGCTCTTGAGGGCCTCCCGCCTGCCCCTGGCCCGGCGGTAGGCCCCGTCCGTCCACTCGAAGCCGTCCAGGTCAAACACCTTGCTGGCGTTCTCCGGCCGGGTGGCGGCGTGGGTGGCGTAGGGGTCGGCCCGGAACACAAAGGAGCCGTCGGGCCGCTCAATATAGAACTTGTACTCGTCATAGGTCTGGACGCCGGGGATAAACCGCTCCCAGATGCCGGAGACGATGGGCTCCATGGGGGGCGCCTCCTTGTCCCAGCCGTTGAAGCTGCCCAGCACCCGCACGCTCTTGGCGTGGGGGGCCCATACACGGAAGACATAGCCCTCCTGTCCGTCCACCGCCTGCTTATGGCAGCCCAGGAACTGGTACGCATCGTGGCTGGTACCGCCGCTGAAGCGGGCAATGGCTTCGCTGAGTTGGTCTGTTTTGTTTAACATATCGTGCCTCCAAACCTCCGCCGGATCGGGGCGGAACCTGTGTGAATCATCCTGGCACGCCCTTGAGCGTGCTATGACATATCACATTATAACGTGATTGGTACATAAAGTCAAGGTGCACAAAAAGCAAAAGAAAAAGCAGGCAGATTCTGTCAATCTATGCGAAATCTCTTGGGAATGTTTTGAAAAGCCGGGAAAATCGCCGAACGAGCTTGCCAATCCCCGGGCACAGGGGTATAATAGCCCCCGCGCCGCCGGAAGGGCGGTCGATCCCATGATTTTGACACAGGGAGGAGTGTGGTCAGAAATGCTGTTTACCCGCCGCCAGATTTTGTCCCTGCTGCTCCCCCTGATGCTGGAACAGATCCTCTCCGGCCTCATGGGCATCGCAGACACCATGATGGTCACCGCCGTGGGCGAGAGCGCCATCTCCGCCGTGTCCCTGGTGGACGCGGTCAACGTGCTGATGCTGAACCTCCTCAGCGCCCTGGCCGCCGGGGGCGTCATCGTCTGCTCCCAGTACCTGGGCCGCGGGGAGGCGGACAGGGCCGCCAACGCCGCCCGGCAGGTGCTGCTGGTGGCCCTGGGGCTGAGCCTGGGCGCGATGGCCCTGTGCCTGCTGCTGCGCCGCCCCCTGCTGGCCCTGATCTTCGGCGCGGTGGAGCCCGCCGTCATGGAGCAGGCCCTGACCTATTTCTTTATCACCGCCCTGTCCTACCCTTTCCTGGCCGCCCAGCAGACGGCGGCGGCGGTGTTCCGGGCGGAGGGCCGCTCCGCGCCCCCCATGGTGGTGGCCGCCGCGGCCAACGCCGTCAACATCGCCGGGAACGCGCTCCTGATCTTCGCGTTCCACCAGGGGGTGGCGGGAGCCGCCCTCGCTACCCTGCTGTCCCGTATTCTCAGCGCCGTGGTGCTGATGGCCCTGCTGCGCAGCCGGAAGCTCACTGTCTCCATCCGGGACTACCGGAACATCCGCCCCGACCGGGCGGTGATCGGCACGGTGCTGCGGGTGGGCGTGCCCACCGGGGTGGAGAACGCCATGTTCCAGCTGGGCAAGCTGATGGTGCAGTCCACGGTGGCCACCTTCTCCACCGCCGCCATCGCCGCCCACGCCATGACCCAGACCCTGGATATGGTGCAGAGTATGCCCAGCATCGCCATCGGTCTGGGCCTGCTGACGGTGGTGGGCCAGTGCATGGGGGCGGGCCGGGTGGAGGAGGCCCGGACCTATATCAAGCGGTTCTGCCTGCTGGCGGAGGGGGCTATGCTGGTGATGAGCACCCTGGTGGCGGCCTCCACCCCGCTGGTCACCCGGCTGTCCCGGATGTCGCCGGAGAGCGCGGAGCTGACCTTCCGCCTGCTTCTGCTGATCAGCGCGGGCAAGCTGACGCTGTGGGTGCTGGCCTTCACCCTGCCCCAGGGGATGCGTGCCGCGGGAGATGTGCGGTTCGCGGCGGGGGTGTCCGCCGCATCCATGTGGATCTTCCGGGTGGGCCTGTGCCTGCTGCTGTGCCGGGGCTTCGGCGTGGGGCTGTACGGCGTGTGGATCGCGTGGCTGACGGACTGGCTGTGCCGGGCGGCGGTGTATGCGGCACGGTTCCGGAGCGGCAAATGGACGGGCTTCCACGTGCTGCAGGGGTAGCCTTCGGCGTTCTTTAAAGAAAACGGAGCGCAAGCGGCCTGCCTCCGGAGTACGGCGGATATCGCGAAAAGACAGCCGCATGACGCCAGAGCGTCATGCGGCTGTCTTTTCAAGCAGGCAACCTTAAAAAGCAGACTTCACAAGAAACCTCTCGCTCCTCTTGCCACGGTTGCTTTACTCGTCCCAATTGTGCCAGACGTTCTGCACGTCGTCGTTGTCCTCCATCATGTCGATGAGCTTTTCCATGTT
>CASTQR010000153.1 GCA_949451265.1 uncultured Eubacteriales bacterium
GCCGCGTCCCGCTCCGGGTGGTTCAGCTTGATGACCGGTACCACGCCGATGCCGGAAATCGCTTCGTTGATGTTCATGGTGATCGTTCCTCCTTTATTTGTCCAGAATTTCGTCGAACCGGAAGTAATGCAGGGTGTTGTTGTAGCTGATGTTCTCCACCATCTGCCCCAGGAATTTCATGTCGGCGGGGTACTCCCCGTCCTCCACCAGCCGGCCTAACAGGTTGCAGAGGATGCGGCGGAAATACTCGTGCCGGGTGTAGCTCAGGAAGGAGCGGGAGTCGGTGAGCATCCCGTTGAAGGTGCCGAAGGCCTCCAGGCACATGAGGCTGGTCATCTGGGCCTCCATCCCCGGCTTGTGGTCGTTGAACCACCAGGCGGAGCCCTGCTGGATCTTGCCGGGGATGGGGCTGTCCGTCTGGAACGCCCCCATGATGGTGCCGATGGCGGCGTTGTCGCCCGGGTTCAGGGAGTACAGGATGGTCCTGCCCAGGGCCCCGGTCTGCTCCAGCGCGTCCAGCAGCCTGGCAAGCCCACGGGCGTTGGGCTCGTCGCAGATGGCGTCAAAGCCGGTGTCCGGGCCCACCTTCTGGAACATCTTGGAGGAATTGTCCCGGATACAGCCGAAGTGGAGCTGCATCACCCAGTCCCGCTTGGCGTACTCCTGGCCCACGGCCAGCAGCAGGGCGGTGTGGTAGGCAAGCTGTTCCTCCCAGGTGATGCCCTTCTTCCCGGCCTTGGCACGGGCGAAGGTGTCGTTTAGCTTGGCCTCGTCCGCTTCCACGCAGAAGCAGTAGTCCAGGGCGTGGTCGGAGACGCGGCAGCGGTGGTTGTCGAAGTATTCGATCCGGTCCCGCAGGGCGCGGCGCATATCCTCCACCGTGTCGATGGGGTGGCCCACCACGCCCTCCAGCTTTTTGACGTACTGAGGGAAGTCCGGCTTGTCCGCCCGCATGGCCTTGTCCGGGCGGAAGGCGGGCAGGACGGCGGCGGGGGCAGTGGGATCGGCGGCAATCAGCTCGTGGGCCTTCAAATCGTCGGCGGGGTCGTCGGTGGTGCAGATGAGCTTCACGTTGGAGCGGCGGATGATCTCCCGCACGGACAGCTCCTGGAGCTGGGCGTTACACTTCTCGTAGATCTCCATGGCGTTGTCCCCGTTCAGGGGCTCGGTGACGCCAAAATACCGCTGGAGCTCCAAATGCGTCCAGTGGTACAGCGGGTTCCCGATCAGGTTGGGGATCGTCTCCGCCCACTTCTGGAACTTCTCCGCCGGGGAGGCGTCCTCGGTGATGTATCGCTCCGGCACGCCGCAGGAGCGCATGGCCCGCCACTTGTAGTGGTCGCCCCCCAGCCAGACCTCGGTGATGGTGTCGTACCGCTTGTCCTCGTAGATCTCCATGGGATTGATGTGGCAGTGGTAGTCGATGATGGGCATATGGGCCGCGTGGCCGTGGTAGAGGGCTTTTGCCGTCTCTGTTTTGAGAAGAAAGTCCCGATCCATAAAAGCGGTCATGGGGTTCACTCCTTCAACTCTGTATTTGCCGCCTGCCGGCTGGATCTATCATAAAGCACCCGGTTCAAAATGTCAACGCCCCGAGCCGTTCCGGCGGCTTTGCCGTCCCGCGCGGGAGCGGGGCTTGGGGAAAAACATCTTGAAATAAGCGGCGGCGCGGGTTATGATGGACTGTGTTAGGATGGACAGCAAGGGGTAGGGGCCCGCGTCTGAGGCCGGATCCGCGGCCGCCGCGGACGCTGAGAAAATTTCGGCCAAGAGCCGCTGACAGGAGGAACTCATCATGAGCGATTTATTCAGGCTGGACGGCAAGGTGGCGCTGGTCACCGGGGCGTCCTACGGCATCGGCTTCGCCATCGCCGCGTCGCTGGCGGAGGCGGGGGCCGCCGTCGTGTTCAACGACATCAAGCAGGAGCTGGTGGACAAGGGGATCGCCGCCTACAAAGAGGCGGGGATCGAGGCCCACGGCTACGTCTGCGATGTGACGGACGAGGACGCGGTGAATGAGCTGGTGTCCAAGGTGGAGGCTGAGGTGGGCGTCATTGACATCCTGGTGAACAACGCCGGGATCATCAAGCGCATCCCCATGGTGGAGATGTCCGTCAAAGACTTCCGGCAGGTTATCGACGTGGATCTCAACGCGCCGTTTATCGTCAGCAAGGCCGTGATCCCCTCCATGATCAGGAAGGGCGGCGGCAAGATCATCAACATCTGCTCCATGATGAGCGAGCTGGGACGGGAAACCGTCAGCGCCTACGCCGCCGCCAAGGGCGGGCTGAAGATGCTGACGAAAAACATCGCGTCCGAGTACGGGCAGTTTAACATCCAGTGTAACGGCATCGGCCCCGGCTATATCGCCACGCCGCAGACCGCCCCGCTGCGGGAGCCCCAGCCCGACGGCTCCAAGCACCCCTTCGACCAGTTTATCCTGGCAAAAACCCCCGCCAACCGCTGGGGGGAGGCCTCCGATCTGGGCGGCCCCGCCGTGTTCCTGGCCTCCGCCGCGTCCGACTTTGTGAATGGCCACATCCTGTACGTGGACGGCGGCATTTTGGCCTATATCGGCAAGCAGCCCTGACCGGGAGCCGCGAGAGGAGGACGCACCATGCAGATTGGAATCAGGCTGCACGATGTGAATACCACCCTGGATCCGGAGGGCCAGACCCTGGAGGCCCGGGCGGAGACGGCCCGGACGGAGGGCTTTTCCTGCGTCCACCTGACCCTGGGCAAGGTGATCCGGGGGGTGGATTTTGACAGCCGGGCCCTCACCGAGGGGCTGGCCCTGTACGTGAAGCGGGTGCTGGCCCGGGAGGGGCTGGATCCGGCGGTGCTGGGGTGCTACCTGAACCTGGCCCACCCGGATCCCAAGGCCCTGCTGGACATCCAGAGCCGGTACTACGGCCACCTGCGGACGGCGGCCATTTTAGGGGCCGGGGTGGTGGGCACCGAGACCGGCGCCCCCAACGCCCAGTACAAGCTGGACGCCAGCACCCACGGGCGGGACGCCTTGATCGCCTTCATCCGCAACCTGGCCCCGGTGGTGGAGCGGGCGGAGCACTGGGGGGTGTCGGTGGCCATCGAGCCGGTATGGAAGCACATCGTCTATGACGCCGACCGGGCGCTGGCGGTGCTGGACGCCATCCGGAGCCCCAACCTGCGGATCATCTTCGACCCGGTGAACCTGCTGTACTCCGGCAACGCGGACGACCGGGAGCGGGTCCTCGGGGAGACCATGGACAAGCTGGGGGAGCACATCGCGGTGGTCCACCTGAAGGACTTTGTCCGGGCGGGGGACGAGCTGCGGGCGGTGGCCGCCGGGACGGGGGAGATGGACTACCGGCCCATACTCCGGTTCCTGAAGGGGTACAAGCCCTATGTCCAGGCCACCCTGGAGAACACCACCAACGGGAACGCGGTACAGGCCCGGGAGTTTTTAGAGGGGCTGTACGCCCAGGTGTGACAGAGAGAGGGAGAGGCGGCGCCTCTCCCTTTTTGCCGGGCGCGGGCGGATTTGTCCTTGCCGAATGCCCCCGGTTGTGCTAAAATTTGGGGGAATGTGTGGAGAGGGGGGGAGGGGCCGCCCGCGGCCCCGAAGGCGCTATGTGTAACAGGATTGGCTTTGACAATCAAAAGTATCTGGAAACCCAGTCCGCCCGGATCCGGGAGCGGATCGCCCGGTTCGGCGGCAAGCTGTATTTGGAGTTCGGCGGCAAGCTGTTCGACGACCACCACGCCGCCCGTGTGCTGCCCGGCTTCGCCCCGGACAGCAAGATCCGGATGCTGCTGGAGCTGCGGGACAGCGTGGAGATGGTGATCGTCATCAACGCCTCCGCCATTGAGCAGAACAAGGTGCGGGGGGATCTGGGGATCACCTACGACGAGGATGTGCTGCGGCTCATCGACACCTTCCGGGAGAAGGGGCTGTATGTGGGCAGCGTGGCCATCACCCAGTACGCGGGCCAGCCAGCCGCCGACCTGTTCAAGCGGCGGCTGGAGGATTTGGGGGTGCGGGTGTGCCTCCACTACCCCATCCCCGGCTACCCCCACGACGTGGCCCGGATTG
Source organism: uncultured Eubacteriales bacterium (assembly GCA_949451265.1). Next base: position 4,076 of record CASTQR010000153.1, read on the forward strand.
TGTCCGAGGACGGCTTCGGCCGCAACGACTACATTGAGACTGACCGGCCCCTGGTGGTGGTCACCGCCCCCGGCCCCGGCTCGGGGAAGATGGCCACCTGCCTGTCTCAGCTCTACCACCACCACAAGCGGGGGGTGGGGGCGGGGTACGCCAAGTTCGAGACCTTCCCCATCTGGAACCTGCCGCTGAAGCACCCGGTGAACCTGGCTTATGAGGCGGCTACGGCGGATCTGAACGACGTGAACATGATCGACCCCTTCCACTTGCAGGCGTATGGGGAGACCACGGTGAACTATAACCGGGACGTGGAGGTGTTCCCCGTCCTCCAGGCCATGTTCGGGGAGATCATGGGGGAGAGCCCCTACAAGTCCC
>CASTQR010000154.1 GCA_949451265.1 uncultured Eubacteriales bacterium
AGTTGTCCGGGTGGTATTTCCGGGCCAAATCCCGGTAGGCCCTCTTGATCTCGTCATCGCCCGCGTCAGGGCTGACGCCCAGCACCTCGTAGGGATCTCTCATGCGGCTTTCTCCTTGTCTGTCTCATTTCTTTCCACTGACCGTCCAGCACCGCGCGCTGTACCGCCGGCAGGCCAAGGTAAAGTATATTTTCCACAATGGGCGTCCAGCGCCCCAGCGCCATCAAATTCGCGGCGGACGCCGCCAGCCGCAGGGAATGGGTGGCGGTGGTTTCCAAGTAATCCCGCTCCTCCCGTGCCCTGCCCTGAAAGCGGGCATCCAGCGGGTTATACCGCCCCCGCCTCCGATCCTCGTCCAGGTCGTCCCAGGCGTCCATCAGGTAGATCCACCGCCCTACGTGGTACAGCAACTCCCCCAGCGCCCGCCCCGTGGGGCTGTCCGCCGGGTAGACGGAAGCGGCACAGGACAAAATCCCCGCGAAGGCGTCCGCCGCCCGATCCAGCTCCGGGGAACGCTCCCCCTCCATCCGGTTCAGGCGTGCCAAGCCCTCCCGCACCTGGCAGTCAAAACCGGGCTGGGCCTGGGCCGCCCGGCGGTAGGCCCGCCGGAACAGCCGCCGCAGAACCCGATAGGGCAGGCCTGCGACCAGGCCATGATCCGCCACATCGTCGGACAGCTTATGGTAAAAGAGGATGATGCTCTCGTCGGCCGCGTCATACAGCCGTCCGCCCGACAGGCAGTCCCGGGGCTTTCGCAGCGGGTGGGCGGGACACCGGCGGCAGGACAGCCTGTCCCTCTCCTCCCCCGCCGCCAGCAGGATCGCCAGGAAGGTGAAGTCATATTGCAGGGTAAACCGGGCCAGCCAGCCGTGCCGCTCCCCCAGGGCATGGCACAGTCCGCAGTAGGCACTCTGGTACAGCTCCCGCTGCCCCTCGTCCAGCCGGTTCAGGACGGGGCGGACATAGCCGAACACGTCAGCCGCCGGCCTCCGCCGGGGACAGGGACACCACCACGGAGTAGTAGGTCGCGTTGGCGGGGGGCAGCTCGCCCAGCTCCCCCTTGGTGCCCGCGCTGCCCAGGTAGATGTCAGCCGAGACGGTATACGGCCCCGCCGCCGGGTCCAGGTTCCGCAGATCCGCCACTACCCGGATATTCTCCGGGATCAGCTCATCCACGAGCTTCTGGGTGCCCCGGATCTCCACCGACAACTCCTGGGTCACAATGTCCACATTCCAGCCCTCCGGCTCGTTGATGACCTGGATGTTCTTGGTGATAAAGGTCTGGCTCACCACCCGCTTGGTCACCTTGAAGGTGGCCGTCACCTCCGCCACGCCGCTGAGGTTCTCCAGCCTGTCATCCAGGGGAATCGCGAAGGTGCGCTCATCCTTGTCCTTGATGGTGGCCAGATTGATCTCCGCCAGCGTAATCCCGCCCTGGCTCTCCAGGGCGGCCACCGCGTCCTTGCCGCCCGCCACCGTGATGCTGTCGGTGGTCAGCTCCACCCTCACATCGCCCACGTCCAGCCCGCCGCCGGCGGTGAGCTTCACCTCCAGCGGAATCTTCGCCATGGCCCGGACGGGGAAGGTGGTGTAGACCCGATCCACATCGCAGGTCACGTCCAGCTCCTCCAGCGGTTCGTCGTTGGCCCCGATGAGCTGGAAGGGGAAGCTGTCCTCCACATTGCCTGTCAGGTTTTCCTCCGTCACCGTCACCCGGGCGTAGGCCACCTGGTTCACCAGCTCCGCCCGCCCGCTGACCACAACAGTCTCAGGGGAGAATTTAAAGTCGTTCTCGCTGCCCGCCAGATAGCCCTTCTCCACCGTCCCCTGGAAGCTGCCCTTAATGGGCACCGGGCGGCTGAGATACCGGGCCACCTCCACGTTCACCACGCTGAGCCGGGCGTTGGTAGTCACATAGCTCACATCGCCCTGGCTCACCCCAGCGGGCAGATTCACCACATAGGCCACCGCATGGGTGCCCTCCTCGCCGATACCGGACACGTCCACCGTGACGGACAGGCCCTCACCGCTGGACAGCTTGGCGTGCACCGCGGGCTTGGCCTGTACGGTCAGCCTGACCGTGACGTCCGGGTTGACCACCATCAGTCCCCGGTCCCGGAGTATGTCCATCCCCCGGAACTCCACGGGGACGCCGCTGTACGGTTCCTGCTTAGGGGTGCCGTCGGTGGAGGTCACATAACACCACAGCCCCACCGTGAGGATCAGCGACAGCACCACATACAGCAGCTTGCTGTCAAGAATCTTCTTTCCCATTGGAATTATCTCCCTTAATGCCCTTGAATACACTGGTCAGCCGGGCGGCGGCGGTGACGGGCTTGTTCTCCCCGTCCGCCGCGGGCATCAGCTCCATCCGCAGCAGACGCTCCAGGGTGTCCGGCGACAGGTGCCGCTTCAGCATCCCGTTCACTGCCACGGAGATGGAGCCCGTCTCCTCGGAGACAATGGCCACCACCGCGTCGGAGTTCTCGCTGACGCCAATGCCCGCCCGGTGGCGCATCCCCAGCTCCCGGCTTAGGTTCACATTGCCGGACAGGGGAAGCATACAGCCCGCCCCCACAATGCGCCCGTTGCGCACAATCACCGCCCCGTCGTGGAGGGGCGCCTTGTTCCAGAACAGGTTTTTCAAAAGCTCGGCGGACACCTGGCAGTCCAGGGTGGTGCCCGTTTTCAGCATATCGTCCAGCATGGTGCGCCGCTCGAACACCATCAGCGCACCCACCTTGTCCTTGGACATGGAAGTATAAGCCTCAACTGTCTCCTTGATGGCGCTCTCCAGGTCGTTGCCGTAGGTCTCCGCCACAAACAGCTCCTTGATCTTGCCGCTGCCCATCTGCTCCAGGAAGCGGCGCAGCTCGGGCTGGAAGATGATGATCAGGGCGATGACGCCCAGCTCCATAGCGTTGGTGAGGACGAAATTGATTACCCGCAGGTTCAGCACGCCGGGGCTGGTCAATACCAGGGCCAGCAGCAAAATCACAATGGCCTTTACCACCTGCCCGGAGCGGCTCTTGCGGACAAAGCGGAACAGGTGGTAGATCCCGAAGGCGATGATCGCCATGTCCACGATGTCGGTGAAGCCGATGAGCTTGAGATATTCCGGCGCCGACCTCAGCGCCTCCAGGATTGTGTCCATAGATCCACCCCTCCCCCCGCCGCCTGTCAGGCAGGGCCTCCGATCACTTCCCCATATTATATCGTATCCGCCGCCCGTTGGCAAGCAAATCACGGATAAAACAAAGAAAATTCAAAATTTATCCTACAAAAAAGGCGTGGGTTTACCACGCCTTTTTGCCGTCTTTCACAATGCCGCCCAGCGCCTCCGCCGCCCGATCGATTTGATCGGCACGGTTAAAGGCGGAAAAGCTGAACCGAACAGTGCCCGTGTCCAGCGTACCCGCCGACTGGTGGGCCAGCGGCGCGCAGTGCAGTCCCGCACGCACGGCGATCCCCCGCCGGGCCAGCGCCTCCGCCACGTCCTCGCAGTCCATGCCGTCCACCACGACGGAGAACAGGCCGCTCTGGTTCTCTCCCCGGTAAACGGTCACGCCGGACAGACCCTCCAGCCGATCCATCATCCGGCAGGCCAGCCCCCGCTCATAAGCGTGTATGCGCTCCGCACCCTTCCGTGCCACGAACTCCATCCCGGCCAGCAGGCCAGCCGCGCCGCACACGTTCTGGGTGCCCGCTTCCAGCCGGTCGGGGAGGAAGTCAGGCATCTCCTGCTGGGCGGACAGGCTTCCCGTGCCGCCGTAGAGCAGGGGCTGCGCCTCCCCGCCGCACAGCAGCAGCCCGGTGCCCTGGGGCCCATACAGCCCCTTGTGCCCCGGCATGGCCACAAACGCCGCCCCCCAGCCCTCCAGATCCACCGGAAGAATCCCGGCGGACTGGGAGGCGTCCACAATCAGGGGTACCCCACGTTCCCGGCACAGGGCCGCGATCCGCTCCACCGGCTGGATGAAGCCGAACACGTTGGAGACGTGGTTGCAGATCACCGCGTCCATCCCCGGCGCGATCTCCCGCTGGAAGGCGGCGTATACGCCGTCGGCGTCAAACAGCGGCCCCGCCGCCGCCCTGATCCTCACCCCCGGTATGGCGTGGAGGGGCCGTGTCACCGCGTTGTGCTCGTAGCCCGAGATCACCACCGTCCCCCCAGGGGGCACCAGGGAGTGGATGGCGATATTCAGCCCGTGGGTAGCGTTGGAGGTCAGCGCCACCCGCTCGGGGGCCCCCACGTGAAACAGCTCCGCCGCCCGCTCCCTTGTCCGGTAGACCAGCTCCGCCGCCCCCATGCCCGCGCCGTACCCGCCCCGGCCGGGG
>CASTQR010000155.1 GCA_949451265.1 uncultured Eubacteriales bacterium
GGGTGTGGTGCGCCAACGCCGACTACTGGACGGTGTACTACGACCTGATGGACGGCTTCAAGGCGGCCTTCGACCGGGCGGGTGTCGAGATGACCTACCCCCACCTGAACATACACATGAGGGACGGGGCATAAGCTGATCCAAACGCCTTGGGGCGTGGGGATAGGAGGGGGGCGGGGACGCCCGCCCAGACAGAGACGTAAGGAGGAATGCGTTATGAATTATCCAAGCGCGGCCGGAGGGCTGAAAATCATGTTCCTGGCCCAGATCCTGACCATTGTGTCGGCTGTGATCATCGTGGTGGGTGCGGTCCTGTCGGCGGTCACATTTGGCCTGCTGGCGATTTTGGTGGTGCTGGGCTCGCTGGTGCTGATGGCGGCGGGCATCCTGGAGATCTGGGGCCTGTACAAAGCCAGCGCCGACGACGAGGGCTACCGGGGGGCGCTGCTCTTTGCGGTGGTCAGCGTGGTGCTGGGCATCGTGGTGAACCTGATCGCCAAGGATGGGAGTATTCTCAAGTCCCTGGCGTCCATCGTCCAGACGGTGCTGGGCTTCCTGGTGGTGAACGCCGTGTGCCAGACCACCTCCAACCTGCTCCACTCCATGGGCAAGGAGGCCCTGGCCGAGCGGGGGAATACCGTGTCCAAGCTCTATTTCATCTGCACCGTGATCTCGGTGGTGTGCACCCTGGTGGGGGCCATCCCCATCGTGAATATCCTGGCGAACCTCGCCGGCTTCGTGGGCGGCGTCATCACCATCGTGGGCTATGTGCTGTACCTGGGCTTCCTCAGCAGCGGCGGCACGGCGCTGGAATACTGATTGTGGAAAAGGGAAAATTCATCGCCCTGGAGGGCATCGACGGCTCGGGCAAGAGCAGCCAGATCGGACGGCTGGTGAGGCGGCTGGAGGGCGTGGGGGTGCGCTGTCTCGCCACCCGGGAGCCCACAGGGGGGCCGGTGGGCTCCCTGATCCGGCAGATCTTCACCGGGCGGGTGACCGCCGACCCCAGGGTCATCGCCGCCCTGTACGCCGCCGACCGCATCGATCATCTGGTGAACGAGGTGGACGGCCTGTGCGCCGCCATCGAGAAGGGGATCACGGTGGTGAGCGACCGCTACTACTTCTCCTCCTACGCCTACCACAGCGTGGACGTGGACATGGACTGGGTGATCGGGGCCAACGCCCTGAGCGCGGGGCTGCTGCGGCCCACCCTGACGGTGTTCCTGGACGTGCCGGTGGAGACTGCCCTGGAGCGGATCCACCAGAACCGCATGGTGGAGGAGATCTTCGACGGGGAGGAGCGGCTGCGCCGCACCCGGGAGCTGTACTTCGAGGCGTTCCGGAAGCTGGAGGGCGTGGAGCGGGTGGCCGTGGTGGACGGTTCCGGCACGGAGGAGCAGGTGGCGGAGCGGATCTGGTCGGTGATTGCGCCCTGTTTTTCCCAGGACGGGGCGGAATAAAAATCGAGGAAAATCAAGGCCCCCCTTGACAAGCTGGTAAACACGTAGTATTATCCTTGTATATTTCAAGTGAATACCGTTTGATAGAGGCGCGGACGCCATGCGTACCGCGGGGCCTACGGCACAGGCAGCCGGCCCCGCGGGAGAGGGACGCCCGCCGAAGGCGCGGGGCACGCCGAAGCCCCCAGCCTGGGCCGTGGGAGAACATCCCCCGGACTGTCACAGTCGTGGAGCGCTATCAAGTCCCTGCCTTTCGGGGCGGGGAACCTATGTCCTGTCCGGGCGCTTCCATGGGGAGCGCCCGTTTTTTGTGGTCAGGCGGTATTTTCTTAGAAGCTGTACCGATAGCTGAAGTATTCAGATTTGCGAGCCAAAATCGCCGATGACAAGGCGAAAATCGCAGGAATACTTTGTGTATTTCAAGATTTTTCAACGCAGTCAGCGGCGGTTTGGGCCGCAAAGCTGGGTGCTGAGGCTATGGGTACAGCTTCTTAAAGGGAGGAAAAGACAATGAGAACAAGAAGAAACCGCCTGGGCCTGCTGGCGCTCATCGCCATGCTGATGCTGGCCCTCACCGTCCTGCCCGCCTTCGCCGCGGGGGAGGACCCCACCGAGCTCACCGGCACCAAGTACATCGAGTGCCCCGACTGCGGCGTCCTGGGGGTGGTGCTGTCCGACGAGGGGGAGGCCGTCCCCTGCGAGACCTGCGCGGACAGCGGGTACGTGGGCTATATCATCTCTCCCAGCAATTTTTTCAACACCCCCTGGTCCCTGCTGCCGCCGGTCATCGCCATCGCCCTGGCGCTGATCACCAAGGAGGTCTACTCCTCCCTGTTTATCGGCATCCTGGTGGGCGGCCTGCTGTACTCCAACTTCTCCTTTGAAGGGACGGTGACCCACGCCTTCAGTGACGGCATTGTGGCCTCCCTGTCCGACGGTTACAATGTGGGCATTCTGGCGTTCCTGGTGATCTTGGGGGCCATCGTGTGCATGATGAACAGGGCGGGCGGCTCCGCCGCCTTCGGCCGCTGGGCCCAGAAGAACATCAAGTCCCGGGTGGGGGCCCAGCTTGCCACCATCGTGCTGGGCTGTCTGATCTTCATCGACGACTACTTCAACTGCCTCACCGTGGGCTCCGTCATGCGGCCCGTCACCGACAAGCACAAGGTGTCCCGGGCCAAGCTGTCCTACCTCATCGACGCCACCGCCGCCCCCATCTGCATCATCGCCCCCATCTCCTCCTGGGCCGCCGCCGTGGCCGCCTTCGCGGAGGATGGGCAGGGGCTGAACCTGTTCATCCGGGCCATCCCCTATAACTTCTACGCCCTGTTCACCATTGTGATGATGGTGGGGCTGGTGCTGCTGAAGGCCGACTTCGGCCCCATGGCAAGCTACGAGAAGAACGCCGTGGAAAAGGGCGACTTGTTCTCCGGCTCCAACCCCTACGCCATGATGGACGAGGAGATCGACGAGAGCAAGGGCTCCGTGCTGGATCTGGTACTGCCCATCGTGGTGCTGGTGGCGGCCTGCGTCATCGGCATGATCTACTCCGGCAACTTCTTCCTGGCGGGGGACGAGGGCTATCACGACTTTGTGGTCGCCTTCTCCAACTCCGACGCCTCCGTGGGCCTGATGTTGGGCTCCGCCTTCGGGCTGGTGTTCACCATCATCTACTACCTGGCCCGCCGGGCCATGTCCTTCCGGGACGTGATGGGCTGTATTCCCGAGGGCTTCAAGGCCATGGTGCCCGCCATTCTGATCCTCACCTTCGCCTGGAGCCTGAAGGGCATGACCGACTCCCTGGGCGCCAAGTTCTTCGTCCGGGACTTTGTGCGCTCCGCCTCCGGCATCCAGGTGCTGCTGCCCGTCATCGTGTTCGCGGTGGGCTGCCTGCTGGCCTTCGCCACCGGCACCTCCTGGGGCACCTTCGGCATCCTGATCCCCATCGTCCAGAACGTGTTCGACATGAGCAACCCCATGGCCATCATCTGCATCTCCGCCTGTATGGCGGGCGCGGTGTGCGGCGACCACTGCTCCCCCATCTCCGACACCACCATTATGGCCTCTGCGGGGGCCCAGTGCGACCACGTGAACCACGTCTCCACCCAGCTGCCCTATGCCATCTCCTGCGCGGTGATCTCCGGGATCGCGTACCTCATCGCGGGCCTGCTGGCGGGGGCGGGGGCCCCGGGGCTCATCGCCCTGCCCATCGGCGCCGTGCTGATGGTGGGGCTCCTGTTCCTGGCGAAGGGCCGCACCCAGGCGGCGGCGTAACCGGACGCCTGGAACCCCATAGGAATGGCCGGACGGCGGGGCTTTGCCCCGCCGCCTGTCTGCGCCCAAAGTCCGAGCCATCACGGCAGAAACGGAATATATATGCACCCGTCCATTCAAAATTGCCGGGAAAATCCGGGAAGATTGTGAAGATTGCCCATTCGGGCCGGAATACCCCGGGATAATTATGCACTTTAGTATATTGAAATGCCGGGGGCGGGGGAGTATACTCTCATATAAAACATCCCAAAATTGGGCTGTTGGCAAGAGGGAAACGGAGGAAACCACAATGTCTGACATCAAGAAGGTCGTACTCGCCTATTCCGGCGGGCTGGATACGTCCATCATCATCCCGTGGCTCAAGGAGAACTACAACAACCCGGAGATCATCGCCGTCTCCGCCGACGTGGGCCAGGGAGACGAGCTGGACGGCATCGAGGAGAAGGCCCTGGAGACGGGGGCCGCCAAGATCCGGGTGGAGGACCTCACCGACACCATGGTGGACGAGGTGATCATCCCCTCCATGATGATGGGGGCCAAGTATGAGGACTACCTGCTGGGCACCGCCTTCGCCCGGCCC
>CASTQR010000156.1 GCA_949451265.1 uncultured Eubacteriales bacterium
TGGCACCGGGCCTGGAACGCCATGCCGCCCCAGCGGCCCCAATGCCTGCGGGCCTTTTTCGCGGCGATCACCCGCAACCTGTCCCTGGACCGCTGGCGGGAGCGCGGGACGCGGAAGCGGGGCGGCGGGATGGAGGTGCTGCTGTCCGAGCTGGAGGAATGCCTGCCGGCGGACGGCGGCGTGGAGGAGGCGGTGGAGGGCAGGGAGCTGGCCCGGGCCATTGACCGGTGGCTGGACAGCCTGTCCCCGGCGGAACGGGTGGCGTTCCTGCGGCGGTACTGGTACGGCCAGCAGGTGGCCCAGGTGGCGCGGCAGGCCGGATGCTCCCCCAACACCATGACCAAGCGGCTGGGACGGCTCCGGGAGGGCCTCCGCCGCGCGCTGGAACAGGAGGGAATTTCGGTATGAGTAAGAGAAGCGAACGGCTTTTTGAGGCTTTGGGCGGGATCAGCCAGCAGAAGGTGGACGAGGCGGCCCCCGGCGGGGAGAACACCGTCCATCGGAACTGGTTTGGAAAGAGAAGGTGGCTGGGCGCGGTGGCGGCGGTGCTGGCCGTGGCGATTGCGGCGGGGGCGTTCCTGCGCCCCGGCGGCGGGCTGACCGCCTACGCCATCGCCCAGGCCCAGTACCCGGAGACGGCCCAACGGCAAGAGTTGGGGGATACCTCCGCCCTGGAGGGCTTCTTTGCCCGGAGCGCCCAGACCTTTTTGACCCAGAAACCGGGGGAGAACCGGGTCTACTCCCCGCTGAACGTCTATATGGCCCTGTCTATGCTGGCCCAGCTCACCGATGGAGACAGCCGGGGGCAGATCCTGGAGCTGCTGGGCAGTGAGGACATGGACGGGCTGCGCCGGCAGGCCGGCAGCGTGTGGCACGCCAGCTATCGGAACGACAAAACCGCGGTCACCATCCTGGCAAGCTCCCTGTGGCTGAACCAGAACGTGAAGTTTAACCAGGACACCATGGACATTCTGGCGCGGGACTTCTACGCCTCCTCCTACGCGGGCAGGATGGGTTCGACGGAGCTGAACCAGGCCCTGCAAGGCTGGCTCAATGAGCAGACCAGGGGGCTTTTGAAGGAACAGGCCGGGAACATCGAGCTGGATCCCAGCACCATCCTGGCTTTGGCCACGACACTCTATTTCAAGGCCCCATGGGCCGACGATTTTGCCAAGGACAAGACTACCCCCCAGACCTTTCACGCCCCGGCCGGGAACATGGAAACGGACTTCATGTACCAGCGGCGCAGCGGAACCTATTACTGGGGGGACAAGTTCGCTGCCGTGAGCCAGCCCTTCATGGAGGGCGGCGTCATGTGGTTCCTCCTGCCTGACGAGGGGGTGTCCCCGGAGGAGCTGCTGGCCGACGGGGAGGCCGCAGAGTTCCTGTTCGCTGTCAATAAGTACGAGTGGAAAAACCAGAAATACCTGATCGTGAACAAGGCCATCCCCAAGTTCGATGTGTCTTCCCAGTTTGACCTGGGGGAGGGGCTGAAGGCCCTGGGCGTCACCGATGTCTACGATCCGGCGGTTTCCGACTTCACCCCTATGACCGCCGATGTGGACGGGCCCATCACCCTTTCCATGGCCAACCATGCCGCTCGGGTGGTGATTGACGAGGAGGGCTGCACTGCGGCGGCATTCACTGTCGCGGCCCTCGGCGGGGCTGCCGCCCCGGACGGTGAGGTAGACTTTGTGCTGGACCGGCCCTTCCTGTTCTGCGTTACCGGGGACAGCGGCCTGCCCCTGTTTGTGGGGGTGGTCAATTCCCCGGCGGGGAACTGATCTCAGACGAGCAACATCCCAAAGTAAACAGCAAAGCGCCCCACGGACTGCCGTGGGGCGCTTTTGGACTGTGCGGCATCCTGGTGGCGTTTCCCGCAGCGGGGGAACACCGCTCCCGGCACCTGAGCTTGCTCTACAGCTCAAAAAATTTTTTTGAATTGAAGTGAACCTTTTGGCCCGCCCGGAAGTATATCATAGCGAAAGGGGGTGAGGCGGTTGATTGACCAGTACATACAGCGGTATGGCCGCAGGCTGTACGGCCTGTGCCGTTCGCTGTACCCCAACCGCTTTGACGCGGATGACCTGTACCAGGAGACCTGGCTGCGGGTGGTCAAAAACATCTCCCAGTACGACCCCGGCCGGGATTTCGAGCCCTGGCTCACCCGGATCTGCGTGAACACCTACCGAAGTACCCTGCGGCGGCTGGCGAGGAGCCCGTTGGCGGACTTCTCCAGCGGGGAGGACAAGGACCGGCTGCTGGACTCCGTCCCGGCCCCGGAGGAAAAGGACTACACGCCGCTGTACGAGGCGGTGGGGCGGCTGCCGGACAAGCTGCGGCTGGCGGTGGCGCTGTTCTACTTCCAGGGGGAGGATCTGGCCTCTGCTGCCCGCATCCTGGGCATCCCGGAGGGGACGATGAAGTCCCGGCTGAACAAGGCCAGGAAACTGTTGAAGGAGGCGCTTGCCGATGAAACAGACTTACGATTTTGAGCGGTTCGACCCGCCCGTCCTCACAGAGCGGATACTGCGGCAGAAGCTGGAGGAGCGGCAGGAGCGGCGGCGCACCGTACTGCTGGTGATTGCCGGGGCGCTGCTGGAGGCGCTGTTTGCTGTGCTGGGCCTGCTGTACTGGGACGCCGCCCCCGTGCTGGCCCTCGGCTGTATCTGCTTTGCCCTCATCTCCACTGCCGGAAGCGGAGCCATTGCCATTGTCTATACCCAGAAAGGGGGAACAAATTGTGTCTGTGGCAGTTAATATGACCTTTTTAATTGTTATCGTGGCAGTCGCGCTCACCATTCCCGCGCTCGTCGGGGTGTATGTCTATCATGACGCCAGACGCCGGGGGATGAACGCCGTGCTGTGGACGCTGATCGCCGTGGTGGCCCCGGCCCTGGTGGGGTTTATCATCTACCTGCTGGTGCGGGAGAATTACCCCGACCTGGAATGCCCCCAGTGCGGCGAGCCCGTCACAGAGCGGTACGTGGTCTGCCCCCGGTGCGGGGCAAAGCTGCGCCCCGCCTGTTCCAACTGCGCCTTTCCGGTAGAGCCGGACTGGAACGTGTGCCCCAAATGCGCCGCCCCGCTGGACGGGGAGGGAACGCCCGCGAACCCGCCCCAGCGGCGGCGGGACAGGACGCTGAACAAAATTTTGATCGCCGTCATCGCGGTCCCTGTCCTGCTCATCGTCTTTGCCATCCTGGGCTTTGTCATGTTCCAGGCCTCCGGCAGCCCCGGCTCCGTCTCTCTCCAGGAGCTCACCTTCGATGAGTATGACCGGCATCAGCCCTCGGAGATGGTGCGGAGCGCGGTGCGCCGCTGGGTGGACGTGTGGGAGGGCCAGGGGGACTGGGCCTACGCCCTGCGGTACGACCTGCCCGGCGAGTACGATTATGAGAACAAGACCTATTTCCTCGTCTATGTCCCCGCCGGGGGCGGCCAAAGCCATATGAGCTTCGGCACCAGCGCCGCCTTGTTTGGTTCCACGCTGAACCTGGACCTGGAGCGGACGGGGGACAGCGGCTATCTGTTCAGCGTCCTGTACACCGGGGAAAAGGCCCCCAAGCTGGACATCACTCTGGGCGGCAAGTCGATCCGCTGCGCGGTGCAGACCGTGAACTACAACCCCACCACCTTCCTGATCTACCCCGACTACTCCCAAACCCCCCGGGAGGAGGTGGAATTTCTCCCTGAGCGCATCACGGTGAGCAAGCTGGAGCGCACCGGGAAGGGGTCCAGCAAATATGTGGGAGCGGTGGGCGTGACGGACGAGGACACGCTGTACCAGTTGATGGCCGCCATCGACGGCGGAGAGCGGCAGCCCTGGGGGTCTCCCATCTATCAGGACATGGGCGGCCTGGATATCTCCGGCGGCTTCGAGATTCGCGTCGAGTACAAGGTCCGGGAGGAGTATATCATGCACGAGGACATGGCCATTCTACAGGTATTCCAGCAGGACGGGGCGTGCTGGCTCATTGACGAGCGCATCCGCCACGGAGACAATTTCCGGCTGATGGATCAGGGCTTTTATGAGCTGCTGGAGGGGCTGTTCCAATAGAATGGCGGTGGAACTGAGCCCCCAAAATCGTGGGATAGAGAAAGCGGGCCCATGCGTACAGCGCATGGGCCCGCTCCTTATTTGTAAGTGGAGTGACATAGGCGTATGTTCAGCTTCCGCGGCTGGCACAATCAAAGACAGGCCACAGTGGAAGGAAGCCCAAAAATTTTTTCCACGGGAAGGCAAAACCAGCCAGCTGCGCGTCTAAGAGCCTGTTTAAAATCTTCTAATAAGGATGGCAATGAGGGC
>CASTQR010000157.1 GCA_949451265.1 uncultured Eubacteriales bacterium
CTGCCCCGTCCTGGTGGACCCCAACGGCCACCTGATGGGGGCCATCGGCGCGGCCATCCTGGCCCGGAAGGGCAGCGGCCGGAAGCCCTTCGACTTCAACCTGGTGGACATGGAGTTCCGCACCCGGGAGGCCAGCTGCGGCGGCTGCCCCAACCAGTGCGAGATCATCTGCGTCTACCGGGGGGACGAGCTGCTGGACGCCTGGGGGAACCGCTGCGAGCGGGGAGCCGCCGCGGCCCGGTGACCGCCTTGACAAGCCGGGGCGAAACGTGATATTCTATTCCGTTGTAAAACGCTGTCATTTCCCGCCCCTCGGGGCGGTTTCTCAGGAGGTTACCCCCATGCAGGAATTTGAAAAGCGGTACGATGGCCTGGCCGTCGAGAAATCCATGCAGGAGTTCTGGCAGGAGAACGGGGTCTACAAATTCACCCCCGACGCCTCCCGGCCCATCTACTCCATCGACACCCCGCCCCCCACCGTCAACGGCAAGCTCCACATCGGCCACATCTTCAGCTACACCCAGGCGGAGATGATCGCCCGCTACCGCCGTATGCGGGGCTTCAACGTGTTCTACCCCTTCGGCTTCGACGACAACGGCCTGCCCTCCGAGCGGCTGGTGGAGCAGGAGAGCGGCGTGAAGGCCAAGGAGCTGCCCCGCAGCGAGTTCTGCGAGAAGTGCGTGGCCACCACCCAGAAGTACGAGGCGGAGTTCAAGGAGCTGTGGCAGTCCATGGGCTTCTCCTGCGACTGGGATTTGCAGTATTCCACCGTGAGCCGGGAGGTCCAGGCCCTGTCCCAGAAGTCCTTTATCGAGCTGGCGAAAGCGGGCCGGGCCTATATCAAGGAGTCCCCCGTGCTGTGGTGCACCGAGTGCCAGACCTCCATCGCCCAGGCCGAGCTGGAGACGAAAGACCTGGATTCCTCCTTCAACTACATCCCCTTCGTGGGGGAGGAGGGCACCATTGAGATCGCCACCACCCGCCCGGAGCTGCTGTACGGCGTGGTGTGCGTGTTCGTCAACCCGGAGGACGAGCGCTACAAGAAGTACGTGGGCAAGACCGTGAAGGTGCCCCTCTATGACTTCGAGGTGCCCGTCATCGCCGACGAGAAGGCCGCCATCGACAAGGGCACCGGCGCCGTCATGTGCGCCACCTTCGGCGACACCACCGACGTGGAGTGGGTGGAGCAGTACGGCCTGCCCTATAAGAAGGTGGTCATGCCCGACGGCCTCATCGCCCCGGACGTGCCCTTCGTAGGCGGTATGCATGTGAAAAAGGCCCGGAAGGAGATCATCCGCCTGCTGGAGGAAAAGGGCCTGCTGCTGAAAACCGAGCCCCTGACCCACACCGTCTCCGTCCATGAGCGGTGCGGCACCTCCGTGGAGATCATCCCCTCCCGCCAGTGGTATATCGACATCCTGTCCATGAAGGACGAGCTTTTAGCCGCCGGGGACAAGATCAACTGGTATCCCCCCTCCATGAAGAACCGCTACGTGAACTGGGTGGAGAACCTGAAATGGGATTGGTGTATCTCCCGTCAGCGGTATTTCGGCGTGCCCTTCCCCGTGTGGTACTGCAAGAAGTGCGGCAAGGCCCACTTCGCCGATCTGGACAGCCTGCCTGTCAACCCCCTGGAGAGGTCGTACAAGGGGACGTGTGACTGCGGCTGCGCCGAGTTCATCCCGGAATCCGCCGTGCTGGACACCTGGGCCACCTCGTCCATCACCCCCCAGATCAACAAAAACGCCGCCGCCAAATACGGCGTGGACGGCGATTTCGCCCCCATGAGTATGCGCACCCAGGCCCATGAGATCATCCGCACCTGGGCGTTCTACACCATCGCCAAGAGCCTGTACCACACCGGGGACATCCCCTGGAAGGACATCATGATCTGCGGCTTCGTGCTGGCCAAGCCGGGGGAGAAGATCAGCAAGTCCAAGGGGAACGCCAAGCTCACCCCCCAGGCCCTCATCGAGACCTGCTCCGCCGACGTGATCCGCTACTGGGCGGCGGGGGCCCGCCTGGGCACCGACACCTACTTCGACCAGAAGGAGATGCAGGACGCCTCCAAGCGCACCATCACCAAGGTGTGGAACTCCTCCAAGTTCGTCCTTTCCCACCTGACGGACTTCGACCCGGACTATGTACCCGCGGTGGACGTGCCCCTGGACAAGTGGCTCATCGAGCGCACCAACCAGACGGTGAAGGAGGCCAGCCGCCTGCTGGACCAGTACGAGATCGGTCTGGCCCGGAAGGTCATCGACGACCTGTTCTGGAAGGACCTCTGCGACAACTATATCGAGATCGCCAAGGAGCGGCTGTACGAGCCCGACGTCCACGGCGCGGAGGAGCGCAAATCCGCGCAGCGGGCCATCTACTACTGCCTGCTGAACGTGCTGAAGCTGTACTCCATCTACGTGCCCCACCTGACGGAGTATATCTATCAAAAGGGCCTGCGGGACTTCGTGGGCGTGCCCTCCATCCACCAGACCCTGTGGCCGGAGGCGGACAGCGTGGACGAGAAGCTGCTCCAGTTCGGCGAGGAGATCAAGGACGCGGTGTCCCTCATGCGCAAGTACAAGTCGGAGAACAACCTGTCCATGCGCTCCGACGTGGACGAGTTCGTGGTGGACGGCTCCAGGGAGTTCGAGGACTGGTTCAAGGCCACGGAAAAGGATCTGTACGCCTGTTCCCACGCCAAACAGGTGATCTTCCACTACACCGAGGAATAAGAAAAAACGCGCGGGCCGCCCTCCGGGGCGGCCCGTTCCCTATGCGTTGTCAAAAAATTTCGAGGCCCTGCAACAATCCGGCCCGCCCCGGCGTGTTATAAGCAGAAAGGAGGGACACAATGGACCACTCCAACCGGTTGGAAGAACTGATCGACAAGCACGAAAACACCCTGTACCGCGCGGCCCTGGCCATCCTGGGGAACCCCCAGGAGGCGGAGGACGCGGTGCAGGACGCCTACCTGCGCTACCTGGAAAAGCGCCCCGACCTCCGGGACGGGGAGCACGAAAAGGCATGGCTGTTAAAGGTGACGGCCAACCGCTGCAAGAGCCTGCTCCGCCAGCGGAAGCGCCACCCGGCGGTGGAGCTGCTGGACATATACCCCGCCCCGGAGGGGGAGGGCCGGGAGCTGGTGGAGGCCATCCTCACCCTGCCCGCCAACCAGCGGGCGGCGGTGCACCTGCACTATTACGAGGGCTGCTCCACCGATGAGATCGCCAATATCCTGGGCCAGCGGCCCGGGACGGTGCGCTCCCACCTGAGCCGCGCCCGGGAGGCGCTGCGGAAGTATTTGACGTAATGGGCCCCCGCAAAGCCGCCCTTTGGCTTTGTGGGGAGAGGAGGCACAGCGGAGCGATACGGAGCTTGTGCCGATGGCAACGATTAGGAGGATTACTATGAAGCAATACAAAGAGTATATGGACGGCATCCGGGCGTCCGACACCCTGCACCAGCGCCTGCTGGGGCTGGAGGCCCCCGCCCGCCGTCCGTCGGCGTGGAAAAAGTATGGCGCGGCCGCCGCGGCCCTGGCCCTTGTGGCGGGCGTGGGGGCCGGGGGGGTGGGCGGCTGGGGGGCGCTGGCCGGCCAATTCCGGCCTGCCTCCCACCCGGAGAACGTCCCGGGCGAGCCCGACATCGCCATCATCGAACCCGGCGAGAGCCTGGAGCCGGGGATGAAAACCATCGGCGGCTACGAGATACAGCAGGGGGGGATGGCGAGCTATTTCATGCTCCCCGGCATCGACTACGGCATGGCGGATCATGTGGGCCAGATGGCGCTGGACTGGGACGTGCCCCCCGGCTCCGTCAAGCGGGATCTCACCCGGGAGGACATCGCCGCCCTCTTCGGCGGGGAGGACGCCCTGTCCGCCCACCTGGGCTGGGGAGGCTACGAGCTCACCGGCTGGGCGGCGTGGCTGGAGGACGGCTCCTTCTGGGGGGCGATTCTCAACGGCTACAAGGGGCCGCTGGATCACTTCGAGCTGGCCTTTACCGCCGGGGATACCCTGCCCCCCACCTGTATCGCCTACGGCGAGGACGGCGTGGTGAACCAGCTCTGGGACGTGCCCGTCACCGCCTGGGGCCACGACTCCACCGCCACCCCCCAGGGCGGCGTGGACGCCAGCGACCGCCGGGTGGAGTTCCTCCACGGCGGGTACGGCTTCCGCTTCGACATCACCGGCGCCAGCAGGGCCCTCACCGAGGAGCTGACGAGCCGGATTACCCGCTGGGTCATCCTGGAGGGCGTGGAGGCCCAGCGGATCACCTCCGACGG
>CASTQR010000158.1 GCA_949451265.1 uncultured Eubacteriales bacterium
GCCACGGCGATGGGGTGGATGATATAGGGCTCCCCGCTCTTGCGCAGCTGGGGCCCGTGGTGGTCGTTGGCGTATTCAAAGGCGGCGCGTATGCGCGCCGTGTCGGCGGCGGGGTTGGCTTCGAGGATGTGCCGCTCCAGCTCCTCATAGCGTTCATGGGCCAAATCCATGGTCAAATCCTCCTGGGACAAGGGCCTCTGTCAGACCCCGTTGATAAAAATACGAAGCTGCTGCATCAGCTCGGCCTGCTCCAGGTCCACCTTCCGCTCCGGGCGGCGCAGGCAGACCCGCTCCCGCTCCAGGTTGATGAGCCCCCGGTCCCCCATCACGTGGAGGCACACCAGGGTGCGGCCGTAGGCGTACCGCCCGTCGGGGCCCTTGGCCGCCTGCTTCAGCAGGGTGGGGGTGGCGTCCGCCCCCTCCCCGGCGCAGGCCCGCTCCAGGAAGCGCCACAGCCGGGCAAAGTCCTGCCGGGAGGGCAGGAGCAAACCCGCCTCCCACCGGGACAGGGCCTCCCCCTCCTTGAGCCGCCGGAACAGCTCCTGTTCCAGCTGGGCCCGGGTGGGGGCGGGGCGCAGGTCGCAGATCTGGAGCTGCACCGCGTGGCTGCCCCGGAACTCGTTGATCTGGGGGTGGAACAGCAGGTCCAGCCGGTCCCCGGCGGACACGCCGCACTGGGCGCAGTTGGCGGAGAAAAAGATGGCGTCCAGCACCACCCCGTCCCGCCGCACCCGCATTTTCAGGTGCCGCCCGCTCCCCACGTCGCAGCAGGACAGCACCGCCGCCGAGCGCAGCAGCAGCACCGGCTTGGGGTTGCCGGATCCGAAGGGCTCCAGCACCGCCAGGGCGTCCACCTGGGCGGTGTTCAGCAGGGCGCAGTTGTCCACCTCCGCGTCCACGTCGATGGCCGACTCCATGGGCGCCCCCCCGGCGTACTGGGACACCAGCCGCCGGATGATGTCCCGGAAGGCGGGGATGTTCTCCTCTTTGATGGTGAAGCCCGCCGCCATCTCGTGGCCGCCGTAGGCTTCAAACAGGTGGGCGCACTGCTCCAGGGCGGCGAACAGGTTGAAGCCCCCAAAGGATCGGCAGGACGCCTTGCCCATCCCCTGCTCTAAACTGATCATAAAGGTGGGACAGGCGTACTTCTCCGCCAGCCGGGAGGCCACGATGCCCACCACCCCCTGGTGCCAGCCCTCCCCGGCCATCACCACGCAGGGGTCGGCCAGGGCGGGGTTCTCCTCCAAAATGCGGTCGCACTGCTGGTAAATCTCCAGCTCAATGGCCTGCCGCTCCCGGTTCAGGCTGCACAGGATGCCCGCCAGCTCCTCCCCCCGGTCGACGCTCCGGGTGAGGAGGAGCTCCAGGGCCACCATGGCCTGCTCCATCCGCCCCGCGGCGTTAATACGGGGGGCCAGCCCGTAGCCGATGGTGACGGCGGTGGGCAGGGCGCCGGGCTCCAAGCCCGCCTCCCGCAGCAGCGCCCGCAGTCCGGGCCGCTTGGTCCGGGCCAGCAGGGCCAGCCCCTGCCGCACCAGGGCCCGGTTTTCGTCGGTGAGCCGCATGACGTCCGCCACCGTGCCGATGGCGGCCAGCTCCCCGAAGCGGCGCAGCAGCTCCGCTGACCGGTCCGGCCCCGCCAGGGCCTGGGCCAGCTTCAGGGCCACCCCCACCCCCGCCAGCTCCGGGAAGGGGTAGGTACAGTCAGGCCGCCGGGGGTCCACCACCGCCGCCGCGTCGGGGATGGCGGTCTTGCAGTGGTGGTGGTCGGTGACGACAACCTCCACCCCCAGGCCCTTGGCGTACTCCACCTCCGGGGCGGCGGTGATGCCGCAGTCCACCGTGACGATGAGGGTGACGCCCTGGGCCGCCAGCCGGTCGATGGCCCTGGGGTTCAGGCCGTACCCCTCCTCCGAGCGGTCGGGGATGTAGCTGACCGCCTTCCCCCCCAGCAGGGAAAGGGCCTCCGTCAGCAGGCAGGTGGCGGTGATGCCGTCCACGTCGTAGTCGCCGTAGACGCAGATCGCCTCCCCGCCGTCGATGGCCTTCCGCACCCTGGCCGCGGCCTTGTCCATATCCTTTAATAAGAAGGGGTCGTGGAACCGCTCCGGGCCG
Source organism: uncultured Eubacteriales bacterium (assembly GCA_949451265.1). The sequence goes on from CASTQR010000158.1 coordinate 2,116, forward strand.
CTGGCCAGGAACTGCTCCGCCTCCTCCCGGCCCCCGATGCCCCGGGCGGCCAGGATCGCGGCGCACAGCGGGGCCAGCCCCGCCTCCTCCAGCTCCCGCCGGAGGTTGGGGCTCCCCGGCGCCCGCACATTCCAGTAATCGTATTTCATCCCATCATACCCAATGATTCCGCCCCGCCTGGGGCCGCCTTTCCTGACACAATAATATCTTATTATAACAAATCCCCGGTGCCATTTCAACAGGCAAAGCGGCGGGCCGAAAAACCTCTGTACAAGGGGCGGCGGCTGTGGTAGAATAGGCCCGACCGACCTCCACTTCGGTCCAACCGGCGGGCAGAGAGCCGCGGACGGGAAAGCGCGTTCCCGTCCGGAAGGAACGCCCGCCGCTGTGCCAGCGCGATGGCACTCTAAAGATAAAGGAGGCTTTTCTCATGCGCAGATTCTCTGTCCGCGACCTGACCCTTGCCGCCATGGTGGCGGCGCTGTACACGGTGATGGGCTATTTCGCCAACATCTTCGGCCTGGATTTCGGCGTGGTCCAATTCCGGTTTGCCGAGGCCCTCACCGTCCTGCCCTTCCTGTTCCCCGCCGCCGCGCCGGGGCTGGTGGCGGGGTGCTTCCTCACCAACCTGCTCTCCCCCTACGGCCCGCTGGACTGGGTATTCGGCACCCTGGCCACCGCCATCGCCGCCTGGCTCACCATGAAGATGCCCAAGTGGTATCTGGCGGCCCTGCCCCCCATCTTTGTCAACGCCCTGATCCTGTCCCCCATGTGGGCCTGGACGGACATCGGGGCCGTCAACACCGCCTTCTGGGCGGCCTGCGCCTTGAACTTCCTCAAGTTCATCCCCACCGAGGCGGCGGTGTGCTATGTGCTGGGCACGCCGCTGCTGAAGCTGCTGCCCCGGATCGGCGTGCTGAAGCCCGCCCTGCGCCCGGCGGCCCAGGGCCCCGCAGCCTGATCCGCTGTACGAAAATCCCCCGGACGGTGGAGCGTCCGGGGGATTTTTGTGCGGCTGTTTACTTCTTGCAATAGGCGGCTATGGCGGCGCTCATCTTCCGGGCGGTGCCGGGGCCGTACTTGTCCAGGTTCTCCCGGAACCGGGGGTCGTTGGCATACATCTCTCCCAGGCAGGCCAGGATGCCGTCGGTGCAGTGGTAGTGGTATTTCGTGATGTGCTCCTGCCACTGCTTTACCAGCGCCTGGGCCTCCTCCCCTTCCGGGTCGGCGCATGCCCCGAACGCCGCGAAGATCTCCTCCATCTCGGCCTGGATGGCCCCCTCCTGTTCGGGGGTGTAGTCCTTATGCTTCTCCCGGCTCTCCAGGAACGCCTCGGTGTTCCCCCAGCGTTCCGCCGCCTCCGCGGCATACTGGTCCCGCACGGCCTCCCAGTCCGCCTGGGTGGGCCTGGGCCTCTCGTCGTACATAACAGTCCCTCCAATCGTCTTGTCTACCAGCCGCAGCATATCGTCCAGCTTCCGCCGCTTCATCAGCAGCAGGTTCCGGTGCTTTTTCAATGCCTCGGCCCGGTCGTGATCCGGGGCGGACAGGATGCGCCCGATCTGCTCCAGCGGCACGCCCAGCTCCCGGTAAAACAAAATCTGCTGCAAGACCGCCATGGCCCCATCGTCATAGAAACGATACCCGGCCGGGGTGACCTCCGACGGCTTCAGCAGCCCGATCTCGTCGTACCAGCGCAGCGTGCGCACGCTGACCCCCGCCAGCCGCGCCGTCTGGCTCACGGAATAACGCATTCTTCTCACCTCCAAGGGACACTGTACCCCATGACGTAACGGGAGAGTCAAGGGGGTTTTCAAACTTTTTCAGGCCCACGCCTCCCGCAGCAGCGCCGCCGCCCGCCGGATTTCGTCCTCCGTCAGCCCCGCGAAGCCCAGCACCACCGTGGACGGCCTGGGCGGGACAGTGTGGCAGTACCGGCTCAGGGGGTGCACCCGCACCGATTTGGCCGCCGCCCGCTCCACCAGCTCCCCTTCCGAGTACCGGGGCAGGGTGAGGAGGAAGTGGAGCCCCGCCTCCGCCCCGGAGATCTCCGCCCCTGGAATCTCGGCCAGCGCCCCGGTGAACAGGGCGCACTTTTTCCGGTACAGATTCCCCGTCCGCCGCAGGTGCCGCCCG
>CASTQR010000159.1 GCA_949451265.1 uncultured Eubacteriales bacterium
CTTAAAGGAATCTTAAAAAAGATCTCACCAAAAGCTAAAGGGGATCTGCCTTGAAACTGAAGATTTGTCCTCTATAATCGGGAGCATAGGATAGGAGGCCGTAAATTCCACCCGGCGGCGTTTGCCGGGGAGAAAAAGCGGCAATGCTTCATGATACGAAAAGGGGCCCCTGCAAAAGCGCCGTTCAGCTTTTGTGGGGAGAGGAGACACAACGGAGCGGACGAACTTTCGCCGAAGGCGGAAGCAAGTGGGCGCAGCCTGTGTCGACGAAGGAGGATGATCTTCGTGAGGATTCTGATTGTAACCGGCAAGTTCGGCATGGGCCACCTTTCCGCCGCCCAGGCGCTCCAGGAGCAGCTCCGGCAGGCGGGCCACCGGGCCGACACCGTGGATCTCTTTGAATATGCCCTGCCCAGCCGGGCCGCCGCCATGTACTGGTGGTTCAACGTACTGGTGACCTACGGCGGGGTGTTCTATAACCTCTACCACGACCTCACCGTCAACGATACCGGCGACGGCCGGGGGGACGACCTGCTGGGCGGGCTGGACCGCCTGCTGGACGAGTATGCCCCCGACGTGGTGGTGTCCACCCACCCCATCTGCTCCGCCGCCGTGGCCCGGTACAAGGAGGAGGGCCCCTCGGAGATCCCCCTGGTCACCTGCGTCACCGACGTGACCTGCCACAGCGAATGGATCCACCCCGGCACCGACTGCTACCTGGTGGCGGGGGAGACCGTCCGCCAGGGGCTGGCCGCCAAGGGCGTGGACCCGGACACCGTGGTGGTGTCCGGCATCCCTGTGAGCGGGCGCTTCCGGCCCGCCCACAGGGATGATACCACTCAGCGCCGGGAGCTGCTGATCATGGGGGGCGGCCTGGGCCTCATGCCCCGGCGGGACTCCTTCTACGCGGCCCTGGACGCCCTGCCCGGCGTGCACACCACCATCCTGACCGGCAAAAATGACAAGCTGTACCAGCGCCTCCACGGGAGGTACGCCAAGATCGAGGCCGTCCCCTTCACCCGGGAGGTGGAGAAGTATATGGCCCGGGCCCACCTGATGCTGTCCAAGCCGGGGGGCATCACCTGCTTCGAGGCCATCGCCGCCCGCCTGCCCATCCTGGCGTGGCAGCCCTTCCTGAAGCAGGAGCAGGAGAACGCCGACTTCCTGGTGGCCCACGGCATGGCCCGCATCGCCGCCAAGGGGGAGGGCGCCTGCCTTGCCGCCATCCGGGAGACTATTTATGACGACGAGGCCCTGTCCGCCATGGCCGGGGCTATGGAGAACACCTCCAACCAGCTGGCCCGTGCCGCCGTGTGCCGGGTGGTGGCGGAGTTGGCGGGAGAGAGGGTGTCCGCGTGAAGAAACAGACGAAAAACCTGCTGTGCGGCGGGGCGGTGGCCGCCCTGCTGCTCTGGACGGTGTATACCATCCTAAAGGAGCAGACGCCGGGGCAGCTGGCCGCCGCCCTCCTCAGCGCGGACTGGCGGGTGCTGCTGCTGGGCCTGCCGCTGATGGCCCTGTTCCTGTGCTGCGAGGCCGGGGCCACCTATGCTATCCTCCGCTCCCTGGGCTGCGGCCAGCCCTTCCGCCGCTGCGCCTACTACTCCTGCACCGGCTTCTTTTTCAGTACCATTACCCCCTCCGCCACCGGGGGCCAGCCCGCCCAGATTTTAGCCATGGGCAGGGACGGGGTGCCCACCGCCTCCGGCGCGCTGGATATGCTGCTGGTGACCATCGGCTATAACACCGCCGCCATGGGCTGGGGCATCTTCGCCCTGTGTACCGCGGGCCACTTTACCGAGGGGCTGGGCGGGCAGGTGGGCCTGCTGCTGGGGGTGGGGCTGGCGGTGTTCGCCGCCATCGACGCGGCTATGCTGATGTTCCTGTTCCTCCCCGGCCCCGCCAAGCGCCTGCTGTACGGCTGCATCGCGCTGGCGGCCCGGGCGTGCCCCAAGCTGGATAAAGCGGCATTAGAGGCCAAGGCGGACGAACATCTCGCCGAGTACCGCCGGGGGGCCCAGCTTCTGCGGAAAGCCCCCGGCCTGCTGGCCTGGGTGCTGGGCTTGAGCGCCCTCCAGCTGGCCTGCTCCTACGCCATGCCCTATGTGGTGTACCGGGCCTTTGGCCTGTCCGGCTTCTCCCTGGGGGAGGCCGTCGCCCTCCAGGCCCTGTGCTCCATCGCCGTGGGCTACCTGCCCCTGCCCGGTTCCGCCGGGGCGGCGGAGAACGTGTTCCTCCGGGGCTTCCTGCTGATCTTCGGGGAGGCCCTGGTGGCCCCCGCCATGATCCTCAGCCGCACCCTGAGCTGTTACCTGGTCCTCATCGCCACCGCCGTGGTGCTGGCGGCGGGCCGCGCCCTCCGGGGGCGGAAGGCCGTCCCGGCGGCGGAGCCGGAAGCCGCCCCTGCCGCCCCCAAGCCCCCCGCGGTGAAGCGGGCGGCCCCGGCAGAGGGCTGTCCCCACCGGGCGTAAGCGAAAAAATTCTGTCATGAACCCGACCCCGCCCGCATATACTGAGTTTGTATGGGCAAACTGTATGTGCGGAAAAAGGAGCGATTTTGATGAAGAAAGACAAAAGGCCCCAGTCCCAGGGGAACCCGCCCCAGGACGTGGACGACCTGATCTTCTCCGGGCAGACCGACGCCCGGATCAGCCAGCGGTGACAGCTGCCCCGCCCCAATGGGAGCGGGGCGGTTTTTCCACCCTTTGGGCGGGCGGGGGCCTTGACAACGCCCCGCCTGGGTGATATACTGCTGTCAAATTGGCACAGACGGAGAAGAAACCGCGAAGCGGCGCACAGAGAGGGACGCATATTGGTGGAAGCGTCCCGCGCAAAGCGGCGGCCGTACCACTCCCGAGCCGCCCATGAGGAATGGGACGGGGCCTTCCCGTTACAGGGGGACACAAGCGGCAAGGGGCTTTGCGCTTCCTTGCAAGCAGGGTGGAACCGTGGAGCGTACCGCTTCACCCCTGAACTTCATCAGGGGTGAAGCGTTTTGTTTTGCCCCCAATAACAAGGAGGACTTACCATGAGCGAAGAAAACAACCAGTATACCTTTGAGAACGAACAGTACCGCAAGACCTACTGGCACACCTGCTCCCACGTGCTGGCCCAGGCCATGAAGCGCCTCCACCCGGAGGTGAAGCTGGCCATCGGCCCGTCCATCGACAACGGCTTCTATTACGACTTCGACACGCCGGAGCCCTTCACCGAGGGCCAGCTTGCCGAGCTGGAGGCGGAGATGCGCAAGATCTGCAAGGAGAAGCTGAAGCTGGAGCGGTTCGAGCTGCCCCGGGCGGAAGCCGTCAAATTCATGGAGGAGAAGGGCGAGCCCTACAAGGTGGAGCTCATCCACGATCTTCCCGAGGACGCGGTGATCTCCTTCTACAAGCAGGGCGACTTCACCGACCTGTGCGCCGGCCCCCACTTGGACTCCACCGGGCGGATCAAGGGGAACGCCATCAAGCTCACCGCCTGCAACGCCGCCTACTGGCGGGGGGACTCCAGCCGCCAGACCCTCCAGCGCATCTACGGCGTGGCCTTCCCCAAGAAGGACGAGCTGGACGAGTACCTGGCGAAAATCGAGGAGGCCAAGAAGCGGGACCACCGCAAGCTGGGCAAGGAACTGGGCCTGTTCATGCTGCGGGACGAGGGCCCCGGCTTCCCCTTCTTCCTGCCGAAAGGCATGGTGCTGAAAAACACCCTCATCGACTACTGGCGGCAGATCCACAAGAAGTACGGCTACGTGGAGATCTCCACCCCCATTATGCTGAACCGCCAGCTCTGGGAGCGCTCCGGCCACTGGGATCACTACAAGAACAATATGTATACCACCGTCATTGACGACGTGGATTTCGCCGTCAAGCCCATGAACTGCCCCGGCGGGATGCTGGTGTACGCCAGCGAGCCCCACTCCTACAAGGAGCTGCCCCTGCGGGTGGGAGAGCTGGGTCTGGTCCACCGCCACGAGCTGTCCGGGGCCCTCCACGGCCTGTTCCGGGTGCGCTGCTTCACCCAGGACGACGCCCATGTGTTCATGACCCGGGATCAGATGAAGGACGTGATCCAGGAGACGGTGCGGCTGTTCGACGAGGTGTACTCCACCTTCGGCCTGAGCTACACCATCGAGCTGTCCACCATGCCCGAGGA
>CASTQR010000160.1 GCA_949451265.1 uncultured Eubacteriales bacterium
TGGTGGGGGCGGTGGTGCTGATGGCCCTGTTCTCCCTGCTGATCATCCGGGGGTTCTGGCTGGCCCTCCATGCCAGGGACCGGTTCGGCACCCTGCTGATCGTGGGCATCATGTCGCTGATGGCCTTCCAGGTGTTTTTCAACATCGGCGTGGTGACGGGCTTCCTGCCCCCCACCGGCATTTCCCTGCCCTTCTTCAGCTACGGCGGCACGGCGCTGATGATCACCCTGGGGGAGATGGGGATTGTGCTGGGCGTGTCAAGGCAGATCACCGCCCCGAAGGCGGAGTAGGAGGAAAAGGGGCCCCCGCAAAGCCGTCCTTTGGCTTTGTGGGGAGAGGACGAACAGCGGAATGAGCGAGCTTTCGCCGGCAGGCGGAAGCGAGGGAATGGAGCTTGTGAGGACGATGAGAGTAATTTTTACATGCGGCGGCTCGGCGGGCCACGTGAACCCGGCCCTGGCTGTGGCCCAGCAGTTTGAGAAGCACCACCCCGGCTGTGAGATCCTGTTCGTCGGCGCGGAGAAGGGGATGGAGCAGCGGCTGGTGAAGCAGGCGGGCTACCCCATTGAGACGGTGACGGTGTCCACCTTCGAGCGCACCTGGAGCTGGGCCCACGTGAAGCACAACCTGAAAAGCGCGGTGAAGCTCCCGGTGGGCCAGCGGGAGGCGGCGGCCATCGTGAAGCGGTTCCAGCCGGATCTGGTGGTGGGCACCGGGGGGTACGCCTCCTATCCCGCCGTCCACGAGGCGGCGCGGCGGCATATCCCCTGCGCCATCCACGAGTCCAACGCCTATCCGGGCCTCACCACCCGGGCGCTGGCCAACAAGGTGGATCTGGTGATGGTGGGCTTCCCGGAGGCGGCGGAGTATTACACGGAGGCCAAGCGGGTGGCGGTTACCGGCACCCCGGTGCGGGGGGAGTTCTTCACCCTGGACCGGGAGCGGGCGCGGCTGGAGCTGGGCCTGACGGACAGCCAGCCCCTGGTGATCTCTTTCTGGGGTTCCCAGGGGGCGGGGCACATGAGCGCCCATACGGTGGACTTTGTGGAGCGGTGGGCGGCGGAAGGCCGCCGGTTCCACTACATCCACGCCGCGGGCCGGGACATCGACGAGATGCCCGGGGAGCTGAAGAAGCGGGGAATCCAGGTGTCCGACCAGGAGATCCGGGCCTACATCGACAATATGCCGGTGGTGATGGCGGCTGCGGATCTGGTGATCTGCCGGGCGGGGGCGTCCACCATCGGGGAGCTCACCGCTTTGGGCAAGCCCGCCATCCTGGTGCCCTCCCCCTTCGTGGCGGCCAACCACCAGTACAAGAACGCCAAGGTGCTCTACGACCGGGGAGGGGTGGAGCTGGTGGAGGAGAAGGGCTGCACCGGGGAGGGGCTGTACCGCATGGCGCTGGAGCTGCTGGCGGACGGCAGCCGCCGGGCGGCCATGGGCCGGGCGCTGAAGGAGCTGGCGGCGCCGGACGCGGCGGGGAAAATCTATGAGAATTTGATGGAACTGCTGAAAAAATAACGGCTGGAAGGCCATCCGCATAGAATGGGACGAAATTTCTTTTCTATGGGGAGGCTTTGCCATGAGCGTGATGTACATACAGGGGGGCGGGCCCCTGGAGGGCGAATTGTCCGTCCACGGGGCGAAAAACAGCGTGCTGCCCATTTTAGCGGCCTGCCTGCTGGCGGGGGGGCCGGTGGTGCTCCACAACTGCCCCCGGCTCACCGATGTGGACGCTGCCCTGGGCATCCTCCGCCGCCTGGGCTGCCGGGTGGAGCGGGAGGGGCACACCATCGTGGTGGATCCCGCCGGGGCAGCCGGCTGTTCCATCTCCGAGGAACAGATGCGGGCCATGCGCTCGTCCATCATCTTCCTGGGGCCGCTGCTGGCCAGGGCGGGGGAGGCCCACCTCACCTATCCCGGCGGCTGCGAGCTGGGCCCCCGGCCCATCGACCTGCACCTGTCCGCCATCCGCGCCCTGGGCTGTGAGGTGGCGGAGGATCGGGGCATCCACTGCTTCGGGCGGCCCCGGGGGGGCGAGATCCAGCTGGCCCTGCCCAGCGTGGGGGCCACGGAGAACGCCATGCTGTGCGCCGTGGGGGCGGACGGCCCCACCACCATCACCAACGCCGCCCGGGAGCCGGAGATCGGGGATCTCCAGGGCTTCCTGAACCTGCTGGGGGCGAACGTGCGGGGGGCGGGCAGCTCCACCATCACGGTGGAGGGGGGGCGTACCCTGTCCGGTGGGGAGTACACCGTCATGGGGGATCGGATCGTGGCGGCCACCCTGCTGTCGGCGGCGGCGTCCGCCGGGGGGCGGGTGCGTTTATCCGGGGTGGACTGGCGGCACCTGTCCACGGTGCTGTCCGTGTTCCACCAGGCGGGGTGCCGGGTGGAGAGCCGTCTGGAATACGTGGAGCTGGAACGGGACAGGGAGGTGCCTCTGAAGGCCGTGCCCACCATCCGCACCGCCCCCTATCCGGGGTTCCCCACTGACGCCCAGGCCCCGGTGATGGCGGCGCTGGCGGCCTCTCAGGGCTGTACGCTGTTCGTGGAGACCATGTTCGACAGCCGCTACCGCCACGTGCCGGAGCTCATCCGCATGGGGGCGGACATCACCACCGAGGGCCGGGTGGCCCTGGTGCGGGGGGTGGAGCGGCTCCGGGGGGCGAAGGTGGAGGCGTCCGACCTGCGGGGCGGCGGGGCGCTGGCCGTGGCGGCCCTGGGGGCGGAGGGCGCCACCGTCCTGTCCGGCCTGAAGCACATCGACCGGGGCTACGAGGGGCTGGAGGGAATGCTCCGCTCCCTGGGCGCGCCGGTGGAGCGCCGGGAGGAATAGACGGCTCCAAAGGGGCCCCCGCAAAGCCGTTTCTCAGGCTTTGTGGGGAGAGGAGGAGCAAAGGGAGCGACCGCAGTTTTCGCCGAAGGCGGAAACGGAGTGGAGCGGATTTTGCGACGACGATGAGGTGACAACCCATGGCACGACAGCGCAGACACCCCCGGAGCAAGCGGCGGCGGGGCCGGTTCCGCGGCGTTTATAAGGTCTTGTCCATCCTGATGATCGCGGCGGCGGTGGTGCTGGCGTGCGTGGTGTTCTTCCGGGTGAACTCCGTGGAGGTGACGGGGAATGTGCGGTACACCGCCGCGGAGGTCATCGAGGCATCGGGAATTCAGATGGGGGACAATCTGGTGGCCCTGCCCCGGAGCCGGGTGTCGGCGTCTATCTGCGCCAAGCTGCCCTATGTGGAGAGCGTGTCCATCAAGAAGGCCCTGCCCGACGGGGTGGTGCTGGTGGTGACGGAGCGGGTGGCGGCGGCCACCGTGGAGTCCGCCGAGGGCCGTTGGCTGGTGTCCGCCCAGGGCAAGCTGCTGGAGCAGGATAACGGGACGGTGGAGGCCATCCGGATCACCGGGCTGACGGCGGTGGGGCCCTACGCCGGGGGCATGATCCAGGCGGCGGAGGGCCAGGAGGCCACCCTGCGCTACGTGGGGGAGCTGCTGGGGGAACTGGAGGGCCGGGGGCTGCTGGCCCAGTGCACGGCGCTGGACTGCTCCGCCGCCACCTCCATGACCCTGAGCTGGGGGATCTACCAGGTGAAGCTGCCCCGGGGCGGGGATTACAGCTACTATCTGAGCCTGACCCAGGCGGCGCTGGACAGCGGGAAGCTGCCGGAGGGGGTGGCTGGGACGCTGGATCTCACCATCACCGAGGGTAAGGTGAATTTCACGACAAGGAAATAACAGGAAAAATTTTCCGCACCCCAAATTTTCTATTGACCGCTTGGGGAAAAAAGGGTACAATAAACAAGATATAGGCATTTGACCTGATTCTGATACAGCTGATTTGTTTTACATAGGAGGACTTGGGTATGGCGTTTGTAATGGATTCCGCTGTGAACAACGACGATGTGCTGAAGGTCATCGGCGTGGGCGGCGGCGGCAATAATGTGGTGAACCGCATGGTGCGGGCGGGGATGCAGGGGGTGGAGTTCATCGCAGTGAACACCGACCGCCAGTGCCTCAACGCCTCTGAGGCCACCCAGAAGCTGGCCATTGGGGAGAAGCTCACCGGCGGCAAGGGCGCGGGGGCCAACCCCGAGGTGGGCCGGGAGTCCGCCCGGGAGAGCA
>CASTQR010000161.1 GCA_949451265.1 uncultured Eubacteriales bacterium
GGTGGTCATCCGCTGGCGGAAGAAGGCCCGCTGTTCCTTGAAGAACTTGCTCTCCATGCGGTCCACCTTCCAGATCTGGTCGGTGCTGCCGCAGATCCTGCCCAGCAGCAGGGTGCCCTCCCCGTTGTGGAAAAACCGCAGCTTCAGCTCCTGGTTATACACCATCCTGGGCAGATTGTCCCCCTTGGCGTCCCGGAGGATCACCGCCCCGTTCTGATAGCTCTCCACCCGGGTCACCCGGATCAGGCTGTTTTCCAGGCTCAGTACCTCCACCGCCATCCCCGGCCGCAGGCCGGGATCCGCGGTCTGGCCCTTCTGGAGCGTCTGCGCCATAACCCAAACCTCCTTTTTTACAGCGTCGTCATCCCGCGCCGCCGGGCAGGGTCATCAGCCGGTGCATCAGGCAGGCCGTCTCCGCCCGGTTCAGGGTGCTCCGGGGGCGCAGCGCCCCGTTGCCGTCCCCTTCCACCACGCCCATGAGGATCAGCGTGCCCAGGGCCGTCCGGGCGGAGGGATCCACCTCCCCGCCGTCCCGGTACTCGTTCAGATCCGCCGTCAGGCCGTTGTTCAGCGAGTGGCCGTCCGCCTTCAGGGCGTTGTAGATCATCACCATGGCCTCCTGCCGGGTGAGGGCCTTCTTGGGCTCAAACCTCCCGTTGGAGCCGCTCACGATCCCCTTCTGGCTGGCAATGCTGATGGCCTGGGCGTAGTAGCTGTTGGCGGGCACGTCGGAATAGCTCACCGTGCCGCTGGCCCGGAAGCCGAAGGCCCGCACCAGCATCAGGGTGAAGTCCCCCTTGGTGATCAGCCCCGTGGGGTTGTAGCGGCCCCCGCCAATGCCGTTGACAGTGCCGTTCCGGCTGAGGAACTCCACCGCGTCCGCCGCCCAGCCGTGGCGGCCCATGTCGTTGTAGAGGTAGGTGTTGGCGGCCCGGGACACGTTCAGCACGATCCTGCCGCTCACCTGCTCCACGCCGCTGGTGTTGTAGCCGATATAGGTGATCTCCGCCTGGCCGGAAAAGCTGCCCCAGGGGACAAAGCAGAGCTGGTCGATGTTGGGCGCGCCCATGCGGTAGTAGCGGTCGCCCCGCTGCACCTGGCTTCCGGTCTTAAAGCCGTGGTAGCCGTAGTACAGCACGCCCTCCTCCGGGCCGGGCAGGCCCGTGATCTGGATGTAGGACAGCTCCTGGCTCATCGTCTGGGCGCACACCCTGCTGATCTCATAGCCCGACAGCCAGAGCTGGCTGGAGGCGTACCCGGACAGGTTGATGTCCGCCGGGGCCTCCGCCCCCACCTGGATCAGCAGCGTGCCCTGGCAGGACTTGCGGATGCCCGACCTGTCGGCGGCGGAGTAGGCGGTGAAGGGGATGGTGACGGTGCCCGCCCTGTTCCCGGCGTGGAAGGAGATCCGGTCCAGCCGCTGGGTCCAGGTGTTCCCGGGATTCCGGTAGTAGGCGGTGCCCGACGACACCGGGGTGTTATAGCTGTTACTCCCGCGGTAGTCGTAATACAGCTGCCCCAGGGTCAGGCCGCCCAGCTGAAACGTCACATAGTCCAGGCTGGTGCCCATCTGGAACAGGGCCACATCGTTGAAGTCGCTGGCCCGGAGGGACACAGCCCCGCCCTTGGGCACCGCGTAGTGGACGCTGTACCGCTCCTCCTCCCCCAGGGTGATGTAGAGGATGCCGGTGTAGGAGGTGCCGCCCTCGCCGTAGCCGGTGTAGTGGATGGCCACCCGGTCCGCGTCGTTGGAGGCGGGCACGAAGGTGACGGAGCCCAGCCCCGGGCTGCCGCTGTAGTAGTAGCGGCTGGTGTTGTCCACACGGCTGCCGGTGCCGCCCTGGTAGTTGTAGTACAGCACGCCCTTGTCGTAGGAGGGGATCTGGAACCGCACATAGGCCAGGGTGTCCCCGATGGTGGACTGACAGGCGGCGTTGAACAGCTCTGGCCGCAGCTCCACCGGCTCGCCCCACTGACCGGTCTGGTTGACGTTGGCGGTCTCCCCCGCCGACCCGGCGGAGTTCACGCTGACGATCACCTCGGCGTTGAAGGGGTTCCCCGCCGTGTCCACGCAGCGGAAGCTGATCCGGGTCTCGCCCACAAAGGCGTCGGTGGGCACAAAGCACACGTCGTCAATGACGTTGCGCCCGCTGCGGCCGTACTGGGTGGAGGTGGACACCCGGCCCGCGTACTGCCCTGACGAGGTGTACCCGTAGTACAGCCCGCCCTGGCTGGACTGGGGCAGGTTAAAGGTAACGTAGCTCAGGTCCCGGCCCGTGCGCACCCGGCAGTAGGCGTTGAAGTCGCTGCCCAGGAAGTAGGCGGGCTGGCCGGAGGTGGTCTTGTACCGGATGCCCTGGGCCCCCGCCACGTCCACCCGGACGGTGGCCGCGAAGGACGAGCCGTTCTGGGCCCAGCCCGTGAAGGTGATCTCCGCCGTGCCGTTGAAGCCCTGCTTGGGCACGAAGTACAGCTTATCCAGCGTCTGCTGGATGGAGGCGCTGCGGTTCTTGGCAAAGCGGTCGTTGGCCCCCACGCCCGCGCCGGTGTTGGCCTCGGAATCGTAGTTGTAGTAGAGGGTGCCCTGGCTGGTGGGCACTTTCACATTGATGATGTAGTTCAGGGGGGCGCCGGGCTTTGTCTCCACCTCTACCTCGTTCCCGTCTTCATCCTTCGTGATTGTGACAACCCGGGTTTTTCTGAGGCTGATCTCGTTGATCCGGTCGTACAGGGTGTCGAAAATCAGGGGCTCGCTGGCGGTGGCGGAGAGGCCGCCGATCACCGTGTCCTCGTCCTCCTTCACCTCCACGTAGCACTCGGCGGTGTAGCCGTTCTTGTTGGCGGTGATCACCGCGCTGCCCAGCTTCCAGGCGATGAGCTCGCCGTTCTTGGACACGGTGACGGTGCTGGGGTCGGTGCTGGTCCACACCTCGTCGTTGGGCAGGCCGCCCTCCGCCATGCCGTAGGCCCGCCCCACCGTCAGCGCCTTGGTCTCCCCCACTTGCATGGTCAGGTTCTCGGCGTTCAGCACGATGCCGGACACCACCACGTCCTTGCTGGCCGACAAGCTCCCATATTGGGCGGTGACCGTCACCCGGCCCGGCTGGCCGCTGGTGAGGTTCACCGTGGCGCCGCCGGTGTAGATGCCGTCCGCCGCCCCCGCGGGCAGGGAGAGGATCTCCCGGCTGTCCCCCGGCTGCGTCCTGATGCTCCACGTGATCGAACCCTCCGGGAGCGCCACCCCCGCGGGGACGGTGTTCACCGTCATCGGCCAGGTTTTGTCCTGGCCCTTGCTCCGGATAATGGGGCTGTCGGTGCCGCCGAAGGTCAGGCCCGTCACCGTCTGGGCGGTGACGGTCACGGTGCAGGTGGCGCTTTTGCCGCCGGCGGTGGCGGTGATGGTGGCCGTGCCCGCCTTGACGGCGGTGACTTTGCCGGTCTGATCCACCGTAACCTCGCCCGTGCCGTTGGTGGCGCTCCAGGCCACGGTTTTGTTGGTGGCGTTGTCCGGCGTGACGGTGGCGGTGAGGGTTTCGGTGCCGCCCACGGCCAGATCAAGGCTGGTCTTGTCCAGCTCCACCGTTTCCACGGGGACGGTGGGGGTGGGGGGATCGGTGGTGGGAGGAGTGGTGGGGGTGGGATCCGGGGTGGCAGCCGCTGTGATGGTCAGTTGGCAGGTATCAGTTGCTACCCTCTCTGCGCTGCCATCCGGATCTTTCCATTTGACGTTAATCGTAATTGTGCCTTGTCCAGCCTTATTTCCCGCTGTCACAGTGGTTTCCGCAGCGTTCTTACTGCCAAAAGTGACAGTTTCTCCATTCAGGGAGCTAAACACCCACTCATAGGTAACGGTAACCGGATTCCCCGCGTTATCCGTCGGAATATTTGTCACTGTTGCTGTCAGTTCTTCAGATGTCGCGCCTGTTTCCAAACTTAATGTCTTTTTTCCGATTGTTACCGTTGCTGAACCCGCCGCCCACGCGGGCGGGGCCAGGGACAGCGTCAGGGACAGCGCCAGGACCAGCGCCCACAGGCGGCGCAAGCTGTTTCGTTTCATAATCGGTACTCCTTTGCGCGGTTCATGTTGTCGGGGGAGCGGGCGGCAGGGCCGCCCGCTC
>CASTQR010000162.1 GCA_949451265.1 uncultured Eubacteriales bacterium
AGCCCCGCCCGGATCATCCGGGTGAGGATATAGTTGGTGGTGCCGTTCAAAATGCCGTAGATCTCCAGGATCTCGTTGGCCGCCAGACATTGGCTCAAAGGCCGGATGATGGGGATGCCGCCCCCCACGCTGGCCTCAAAGAGGTAGCACACCCCCTTGTCTTTCGCCGCCTGGGTCAGCTCATAGCCGTGGGTGGCAACCAGCTCCTTGTTGGAGGTCACCACACTTTTGCCCGCAGCCAGGGCCCGCCGGGTAAAGTCCAGGGCCACTGTGGCCCCGCCGATGGTCTCCACCACAATATCCACCTCCGGGTCGTTCTCGATCACCCCGAAGTCCTTCACAAACCGATCCGCAAAGGGGCTGTCCGGGAAGTCCCGCACGTCCAGGATATACTTCAGCCGGATCAGGCCGTCCGCTTTGCGCTCGATGCTGCTCTCATGTCCGGTGAGTACCTCCGCCACGCCGGAGCCCACGGTGCCGAAGCCCAAAATTGCCACATTTACCATACTATCGTCATTCCTTTAACACATTCTCGCGATTATCCCGCCGGGATCTCGCAGCGGATCACCTCGGGCCGCTCCCGCAGCTCGCCCAGCAGCTCCTCCAGCCCGGCGGACAGCCCGCTGGTCTCCAGGCCCACCGTCACCGCCGCCGCGCCGCCGCCGGGGATGGCCTGGTTGATGGTCAGCACATTGCCCCCCCGGTCCGCCAGCAGGTTCAGCACGCCGGACAGCGCCCCCGGCTGGTTGCGCAGGAGAATCTGGATGGTGACGATCCGCCCGTGGAGCATATCCTGGAAGGGCCGGATGGCGTCCTTGTACTTGTAAAACGCGCTGCGGCTGATGCCGGTGCGGCGGGTGGCGGCGTTTACCGTCCGCTCCTCCCCGGTCTCCAGCAGGCGCTTGGTCTCCGCCACTTTCAGGTAGATCTCCGGCAGCACGCTGGCCTCCACAATAAAATACCTGGGCCCCCGCTCCTGTTCCATCCTGTTCCACCCCTTCCCGTCTGTCTTTGTGCCGTGGTCTATTGTACCACACAGGCGGACGGGGCGCAATCCGATTCTCACCGCAAATTCGCCAAACCTTCTCCTCCCCCGCCGCCGTTCTTCGGCACAATCATGGATTTCCCGCCCCAGGGCGCAGAACGCCGCCCGCCGGGCACGCGGCGGGCGGCGCTTAACGCGGTCAGGTCTGGTTGGGATCCACCACCGGGGCATAGGGGTCGTCCGGCGGCGTCTCCGGGGGCGGCTCCTGGGTGGGATCCACCGGCGGCAGGGTGGGCTCCCACGTCACTGGGGGCAGGGTAGGATCCACATAGGGCTCGGTGGGCACCGGCGGGTCGGAGGTCCCCGGCTCCGGCGACTCGCTGGGATCCACCGGGGGATCGCTCTCGATCGGCTCCTCGGTGTGGACGTCGCAGGGTGTCGGCTCCTCGCCCCCCGCCCACTTCCGGTAGGTGCTGAGCAAAGCGTGGGTGTCTCCGATGGACACCGATGAGGGCACGTCCTCGCCCCGCTCAAAGTCCACATAGCAGATGGTCTTGATGGTCTCCTCCGGGCAAAAGGGCCCCGGCGCGTGGTAGTACCCGCTGGGGGTGCCGTCCTCCTTCAGGATGGGGCTCTCCGTGCAGATCTGGACGGGGACGTGGCAGGTGCAGGGCTCGGTGGGGACATCCTCCCGCAGCAGCCGGAAGGACTGTATCCGGCTCCCCCGGGAGTCGTTGGCGCAGTCGCCCACCGCCCGGTTGCCGCAGTCCTTGCAGATGTCGCAGCTCACCAGTTCGCCGGGGACGGGGAAGGGCGCATTCTCCTTGCCCTCGTGGAGGATGGCCATCACCTTCTGCCACAGGGACACCGAGGGGTTGACGAAATTGCTGTTGATCTTTTCGTTATAGCGGTAGCCCGTCCAAACCGCCGCGGTGTAATAGGAGGTGTAGCCGCAGAACCAGTAGTTAAATACGTCGTTGGTGGTGCCCGTCTTGCCCGCCACGGTCTGGCCGGATATGCGGGCCTTGCCGGCGGTGCCCATGGGGGAGGTCACCGCGTTGGACAGGTTGGAATTGATATAGTAGGCCGTCCGCTCGCTGATGATCAGCTCCGGGGTGGTGCGGTGGTCGATGATGGTCTTTCCCTTGGCGTCCTTGATCTCCAGCACGGTGGTGGCTGGGTTGAAGGCCCCGTTCCGGGGGAAGGTGGCGAAGGCCGCCGCCATCTCAAAGGTGGTCACGCCCCGGGTCAGGCCGCCCATGGCCAGGGGGCTGCGGTCGATGTCGGACTGCCTCTCCCCCGCGTTGTTCACGAACTCGGTCACCAGGGTGCTGATGCCGTACTTCTGCTGGAGGAAGTCAAAGGATGCCTGGGGGGTCACCTTCTCCAGCACCCGCACGGCTATGGTGTTCAGCGATTCGGTCAGGCCGTCCCACACGGTGGTCAGGCCGTCATACACCGGGAAAACGTTATAGGGCCACACCCTGCCGTTGAGAAGCTGAGGGCTGTCGTCCACCACGGTAGCGGGGGTGATGAGCCCCATTTCGATGGCCGGGGAGTAGACGGACAGGGGCTTGATGGACGACCCTGGCTGCCGCACCGAGTGATAGGCGGGGTTCAGCCCCCGGTCCACCTCCTTCTCCATGGTGTTGCCGATGGCCACCACGTAGCCGGTGGAATTGTCCACCACCGTGATGGCGGACATGAGCCGCTGGCCGCTTTTCCGGGACACCTGATCCAGGTTGGAGCGGTCGTTGTAGACCGTGTCCACCGCCGCCTGCACCTCCGGGTCGTAGGGCACGAAGATGGACAGGCCGCCGCTGAACACCAGGTGGTTGGCGGCCTTCTCATTGATGTGCTGCTCCTCCATGAGGGCGTCCACCGCGTCGCTGATCACCGCCTCCACATACCAGGAGTAGCGGGGGGTGGCCTTGGACTTGGGCTCCGGCTCCGCGCCGTCCGGATTGTCCGGGTTGTCCGCCCCGGTCTGGGCGTCCTTGGTGAACACCAGGGGGTAGGCGATGGCCGCGTCCCGCTCCGCCTCGGTGATATACCCCTTATTGTCCCGGGCCTCGTCCGGCTTGGCCATCTCCTTCAGGATCAGCTCCTGTCGGGCCTTGTTATACTCCCGATTCGTCCACACCTCGCCGTTGTCAAAAATGTGCCCGCCGCAGGTCTCGCAGGTGCCGGGCTTCTCGTTCAGGTAGTAGTCCCCGCAGGATTTACAGGTGTACCGCACCACGTCCACCACGCCGTAGGGGGCGTAAAGGGAGGGGTTGTTGGTGATCCCCGCCAGACTGGCGCACTCCGCCAGGTTCAAGTCCCACACGTCCTTGCCGAAGTAGTACCGGGACGCCGCCTGCACGCCGTAGCAGTTGTTCCCCATGTAGATCCGGTTGAAATAGACGGTGAGGATATCCTCCTTGGAGTTGTTGTCCTCCAGATCCAGGGCGGTGAAGATCTCCAGGATCTTCCGGTTGACGGTGACGTCGGCATACTCGGTCAGGTTCTTGACCAGCTGCTGGGTGATGGTGGAGCCGCCCTGGATGTTGCCGCCGGTCAACATACGCAGCACGCCGTTGGCGGTGCGCTTCCAGTCCACGCCGTGGTGCTGCCAGAACCGCTTGTCCTCGATGGCCACGAAGGCGTTGATCAGATCCTCCGGGATGTCCTTGTACTCGATGATCTCCCGGTTCTCCTTGCCCACCAGGGTCTGAAGCTCCCGCCACTGCCCGCTGGTCTTGTCCTCATAATAGATGATGGAGTTCTCGTTCAGGGTGTAGGCGGACAGGTCGATGTGGGCCTTGGGCATCACCGCCGTCTTGACATACACGGCGGCGTAGCACAGCAGCAGCGACCCGGTGATCACCCCCAGCAGCAGCAGGGTGCCCATCACCTGGAGGATGCGGATCAGGATGGTCACCCCGATGGGCCGGCGGCGTTTGCGGGCCATTTTACTGATGGGGCGCGTCTCCTCGCCGCGGTCCCGGGAGGGTTCCCGGCGGGGCGCGCCTTGACTTCTGTTTGTCTCTGGCATGGTTGAGATACCTCCGATGTAGTCATGCCGCCCAAAGGCGGTCCGGAATCCTCTCTCTACCCGCCGCGCCCTTCCGGTCCG
>CASTQR010000163.1 GCA_949451265.1 uncultured Eubacteriales bacterium
GATGATGGGTTCTCAGGCACAAACTACGAGCGTCCAGCATTTAAGCGCATGGTGGATGATATCGAAGCTGGCAGGGTGAATTGCGTTATCACAAAAGACCTGTCCAGATTGGGGCGGAACAGCGCAAGAACGTCAGACTTGTTGGACGAATATTTTCCAGCGCATGGTGTGCGGTACATCTCCGTTATTGATGGATATGATTCTCTCCATCTAACGAGTGGGGTTGTTATGACAGCCCCATTGATGATGGCAATGCATGAGATGTACGCACGGGATATATCCTGCAAGATTCGCACATCATTCAAGAGCAAGATGGAGAATGGGGAGTACATCGGGAGTTTTGCCCCATATGGCTACCAGAAAGACCCGGACAATAAAAACCATCTTGTGGTAGATTACCAAGTTTCGCATATCGTTCGGGAGATATTTGAGATGGCGGCGGACGGCAATGCCCCAAGTGCGATAGCACGGTATCTGAACAACAAGAATATCGCTACACCAGCAGTATACCGTTGCTTAACGAGGCCATATCTTAACGTTGATGATTACTCCAAACGGCGTGAATGGACTTCGGCCATCGTATGTGAGTTATTGCGGAACATTGTATACTTAGGCCACACAGCACAGGGGAAATCGTCTAAGGTGTCATTCAAAAGCAAGGTGACGCAGAGCCGCAAGCCGGACGAGTGGATTGTGGTGAAAAGCACCCATGAGCCTATTATTCCAGAGGATTTATTTCAAGCGGTGAGGAATCGGGTAGTTGCCAGACGGCAACCACCTACCAAAGGTTTTGAGAATATCTTTTCTGGAATCGCACGATGTGCGGATTGTGGGCGGACAATGACAACGGCACCTACCAGGAAGAAAGGAGCTACTTATAACCTTTGTTGCGGTGGTTATAAGACCTATGGTTCTGGTGAGTGTAGCAACCATTTTATCGACTATGATTTGCTTTACGATACTGTTCTACAAGAACTGCGAAGGTGGCTGTCCCTTCCCGCTGAGGATAGGGAAACGATTGTCAGGGAGTTACAGCAGGAAGAAGCACAGCGCCAGCAACAGGAAAACTCTGGGGCGGCGCAATCGCTTGAAAAGATGAAGCAACGGGCGCAGGAGCTTTCTACCCTGCTAAAAAGACTCTATGAGGATTATACATTCAGCCGCATATCGGCAACGATGTATGAAAAGCTGTCAGCGGACTATGAATCGGAGCTATCTTCTCTTGAACAGTCGATAGAGCAGTTGCGGCAACGCCTTGAGTCTGACACGTCCGACAGTGATTCATACCGGGAGTTTTTTGCCCTGCTGAACGATATGGAGGAGCTTCCCGCACTGACAAAGCTGATACTGCGAAAGTTCATTGACCGTATAGACGTTGAACAGGGCGAATACATCAGGAGCGAGGATAGAAAGCGGAAAAAGATACAAAAAATAAGGATTTCTTATCGGTTTATCGGACAGACGGACATAGAATAAAAATACCCTTTAGCATGGTTTTCATGTGTATGTCCCTGGGCTGCAACGCCTGCGGGGTGACGGGCTGCCGGATCATCGACAGCCCCCGGGAGCGGCTCATCGCCATCCTCACCTCCTCCCTGGTGCCCTGCAACGGGAAATTCCCCACCCTCATCGCCCTCATCACCATCTTCTTCGTGGGCGGGCGCGCGGGGCTGCTGGCCTCGCTGGAGGGGGCGGCCCTGCTGCTGGGGACGCTGGTGCTTGGCGCGGCGGGGACGCTGGCCTGTTCCCGCCTCCTGTCCGCCACAGTGCTGAAGGGTACGCCCTCCTCCTTCGCCCTGGAGCTGCCCCCCTTCCGGAAGCCCCGGGTGGGGCAGGTCATCGTCCGCTCCATGCTGGACCGCACCCTGTTCGTCTTAGGGCGGGCGGTGTCGGTGGCGGCCCCCGCCGGGGCGCTGATCTGGGTGATGGCAAACGTGACGGTAGGGGGCGCGTCCCTGCTGGCCCACTGCACCGGGTTCCTGGACCCCTTCGCCCGGCTGTTCGGGCTGGACGGGGTGATCCTGATGGCCTTTATCCTGGGCTGGCCCGCTAACGAGATCGTCCTGCCCGTCATGCTGATGGCCTACCTCGCCACAGGGAGCCTGGTGGAGTTCGACAATCTGGCTGCCCTGGGCGCGCTGCTGGGCCAGCACGGGTGGACGTGGCTGACGGCAGTGTGTACCATGCTGTTCTCCCTGTTCCACTGGCCCTGCTCCACCACCTGCCTGACCATCTGCAAGGAGACGGGCAGCGTGAAATGGACGGCGCTGGCGGTGGTTCTGCCAACGGCGCTGGGGCTGGGGCTGTGCCTGATCCTCGCCACGGCGGCCCGGCTGCTGGGGCTGGCGTAAAAAACGCCGCCGGTCGGCTGACCGGCGGCGTTTTGCTGTGCGGAAGGAACTTACAGGACGGCTTTGCGGGGGCCCCGGTATTACAGGGCGGCCTTAATCGCCTCTACCATATCCAGCTTCTCCCAGGGGAGATCCAGGTCGAGCCGCCCGAAGTGGCCGTAGGCGGCGGTCTGGCGGTAGATGGGACGGCGCAGGTTCAGGCGGTTGATGATGGCGGTGGGGCGCAGGTCGAACACCTTGTCCACGGCCCCCTCCAGCGCCTCGTCGGACACGGTGCCGGTGCCGAAGGTGTCAACGCGGACGGACACGGGCCGGGCCACGCCGATGGCGTAGGCCAGCTGCACCTGGCACTTGTCCGCCAGACCCGCCGCCACGATGTTCTTGGCCACCCAGCGGGCGGCGTAGGCGGCGGAGCGGTCCACCTTGGTGGGGTCCTTGCCGGAGAAGGCGCCGCCGCCGTGGGGGGCGGAGCCGCCGTATGTATCCACGATGATCTTCCGCCCGGTGAGGCCGGAGTCCCCCTGGGGCCCGCCCACCACGAACCGGCCGGTGGGGTTCACCAGGATCCGGGTGTTCCCGTCCAGCAGGGCGGCGGGGATGGTGGGCTTCACCACCAGCTCGATCATGTCCGCCCGGATCTGCTCCAGGGACGCCTCGGCGGCGTGCTGGGTGGACAGCACCACCGTGTCCACCCGGACGGGCCTGCCGCTCTCATCGTACTCCACGGTGACCTGGCTCTTGCCGTCGGGCCGGAGGTAGTCCACCTTGCCCTCCTTGCGCACCTGGGCCAGCCGCAGGGCCAGCTTGTGGGACAGGGAGATGGCCAGGGGCATCAGCTCCTCCGTCTCGGTGCAGGCGTAGCCGAACATCATGCCCTGGTCCCCCGCGCCGTTGTCCAGGCCGTCGGCGAGCTGGCCCTCCTTGGCCTCCAGGGCCTTGTCCACGCCCAGGGCGATGTCGGGGGACTGCTCGTCGATGTTGGTGATGACGGCGCAGGAGCCGCCGTCAAAGCCGCCCTGGCCGTCCACGTAGCCGATGTCCTTTACCACCTGCCGGGCAATCTTGGGGATGTCCACATAGCAGGAGGTGGTGATCTCGCCCATGATGTGAACCATGCCGGTGGACACAGCGGTCTCGCAGGCCACCCGGGCGGCGGGGTCCTTCTCAAGGATGGCGTCCAGGATGGCGTCGGAGATCTGGTCGCACACCTTGTCGGGGTGGCCCTCGGTGACGGACTCGGAGGTGAATAGACGTTTTGCCATGATGTGTTTCTCCTTTCTGTGTTGGGGAAATGAGGGCTGAAAAAAGCCCCGCCGGGAAACGGCGGGGGACTGGATGGGCCAGTGCTTTCCTCATCTCGCGTTTCCGCCGGACTTGGCACCTTGCAAAGCAGGTTGCCGTGGCTTCATCGGGCCGGTCCCTCCGCCACTCTTGATAAGGGGTTATTCAGTTGACGCTTTTATTATAGCACGCCCCCGTCCGCTGTCAAGGGACAAGGGGGCGGAGGCTGTCAAAATTTTTGGCCGCTACCCCTTGGGCTTGGGCTTGAAGATGAGGGCCACCACCACGCCCAGGAAGATGGCGGCGGTGATCCCCCCGGCGGCGGAGGTGACACCCCCGGTGAGGGCCCCCAACAGACCCTTTTCCGCCACGGCCTCCTTGACGCCCTTGGCCAGCAGGTAGCCGAAGCCGGTGAGGGGCACCGTGGCCCCCGCCCCGGCCCA
>CASTQR010000164.1 GCA_949451265.1 uncultured Eubacteriales bacterium
TTTCAACAGCCCCTAAATTGGCACCACTCACATCCAGCACCACGGCATGGAACGCTGCCACGGTGCCGAAACCCTCAGCTGTAAAGGTGTTTGGCGCAACCGAATAGCCAGCCTCCGCATCCAACGCCATCCCAGACACCCCGGCAACGAAATCTTGTGCCGGTATTTTTATTTTCTGCTCCGGCCCTCCGCTCTCTGCAACCAATAAAAGCACTTGCTCGCTCTCCCCGTCTCCGCCGCCAGCAGCTTCAAGAATTTTGTATCAGCCGATACCTCAGACAGTCTATTCATTTTACTCTCCTTATTTTTGTTTGAGTTTTGTATGGACGCAACTTCTGCGCCAACTCTTTATATGCCAAAAAACGAAAACATCAAACAGATGTATTATTTTTTGCATGAACAAACACAATATCCCTGATTTTCAGCAATCTACGAGGATTTCGACACAAAAAATAGAGGAGCACTCACTCCTCTAAACATTGTAATGTTCAATTTGTACGCTTAACATCGTTGTCTCCAGAGACATCAGAAGTATCTGAATCCATTCTAATTGAAAGAATTTGCTTGAGATTATCCCAAAAAAGTGTTGCATTTTCCGCCTCGGAATGGTATACTAAGTATGAGAGATGAATTCCTCCGAGGTGCTTTGTGACTGTTTCAACAAAACCGAACACATTGTATCTCGAATAATGACCCCAAAAGGGCTCAGGAATTCATTTCCTGGACCCCTTTTTTATGTCCAAATGTTCCTCGCCCAACCCACACAAGCCCTCTCACCCCTTCCCACACAAAGGAAATCCGGCAATTTACCTTTTCCAGCCCCACAATCCGCAAAACCGCCAACTCCCCCCCATTCCCCGCCGATTTCTCGCACAATTTCTCACCCATCCCCCCTGCGGAGCTCGGTTTAACCGGAGCATTGCCAGAGCTTTCGTCTGGGAACAATCCTCACGGAAATTCCCCCGAAAATCCTGGATAATCCGAATTTTCCGAAGGAAATGGAGAGAGTGAGCTGGGAGACTTGGTTGAGACGAGGGTTGGCTCGCAAAACTCTCTAAAAAGTGCTGGAGTAAGGGTGGGGAGAGGAGATTGAGGGTGGACAAAATAAATCCGAATATTGGTTCGTTTTACAAAAGACGCCCACACTCACTTTGTCGCAACTGAACAGGGCCTGTGGAGCGATCCACAGGCCCTTTCCCATATCCCGGCAAAAGGAGCGTGATCCCGTGGAAAACGGCTTCACTGAAATTGAGCGCAAATTCCTCATTGACGGCTTCCCAACCGATCTGCCCCTGATCTGCGCCCTCCAGGTATATCAGGGCTATCTCTCCCTGGAGCCGGAGGTCCGGCTCCGCCGCGCCGTCCGGGACGGGCAGGACGCCGATTACTACCTCACCATCAAGTGCGGCCATGGGCTGATCCGGCGGGAGGTGGAGCTGGCCCTCACAAGCGCCCAGTTTGAGGCGCTCTCTGGTATGGTTTCCGCGCCCTTCATCTCCAAGGATTTCCGGGTCTACCGCCTGCCCAGCGGCCTGGAGCTGGAGTGCTCCCTGGTGGACAAGGGGCGGGACACCGCCTTCCTGTACGCCGAGATCGAGTTCCCCACCGTGGAGGCCGCCAGTGCCTTCACTCCCCTCCCCCTGTTCCGGCGGGAGGTGACGGAGGATCCCGCCTACCGGATGAAGCGGTACTGGAAGGACACCCGGGGCTGAAAAAACAGCGCCGCGCTTCCAAATACAGAGGGCCTGCGGGACATTCCCCGGGTCCTTTTCCAGTTTGCCCCAAATTCGTCCCGTTTTCCGCGAAATTGTCCCTTGACAAGGGGAGAAACTTCCGCTATTGTTAAGAAGTATCGTGCGCCGCCCGTCCTGTGGGGGGGAGGAGGGCGCGCCAATTCTCCGGAGAGGAGTCTTACCATGGTCGATCTGCGCGCGAAGCCCTACCGCCTGTCCGGCGGGGACGCCGCCTGGGTGCGGGCCGCCATCGCCTCCATGACCGACGAGGAGAAGGCGGGCCAGCTCCTGTTCTGCGCCGCCCCCAGCCAGAGCCCCCGGAAGCTGGTGGAGGAGTACCACACCGGCGGCTTCCACTGTGCCGGGCTCCCCTCCCGGCAGACCCAGGAGATTCTCCGCGCCCTCCAGACCGCCTCCCCCATCCCCCTGTTCGCCGCCTGCGGCACGGAGAGGGGCGGCAGCGGCGCGGCTGCCGACGGCACCTATATCGCCGGCGGACGGAAGATCACCGCCACCGGGCGGCCCCAATACGCCCGTGAGCTGGGCTTCCTGGCCAACGAGGAAGCCGCCGCCATGGGCTTCAACATGGCCTTCGCCCCGGTGTGCGGCCTGCGCCCCGGCGGGGAGAGCCCCCAGAGCCTCCGGCGGATCACCGGCCTGGGCGCGGCCTATGTGACAGGCGTCCACGATCTGCCGGGGTTTGCCAGCGTGTGCCGCTGCTTCCCCGGCACCGCCGGAAGCGCCCCCTCCCCCGGCGGCGGCTTCACCCAGGAGGGCTGGCTGTCCGCCTGCGGGGAGGTCTACCGGGCCCTCATGGACACGGGGGTGGACGGCGTGCTGGTGTCCGGCTGGGGACAGGGGTCGGGCACGGGCCCCGCCGCCCTGCTCCGAGTTGGGCTGGGCTTCCAGGGCGTGATCATCTGCGATACCGCCCCCCTGACGGGCCCGGACCGGGGGGAGCTGCTGGCCGCCGCCGTCAACGGGGGCTGCGATATGCTCCTGTGCCCCGGCGATATTGAGAAGGACTTTACCGCGCTGCTGGCCGCTTACCGGGACGGCGTGATCCGCGAGGAGCGGATCAACGACGCCCTCACCCGGATTCTGGGCCTGAAGGCCCAGCTGGGGCTGAACCAGCGGCCCCGGGAGGAGCTGATACCCTCCGCCGCGGCGCTGGCCGCCATTCTGGGGGCGCCCAAGTACAAGGCCGCCGCCGAGGCCATCACCCGGGACGCGCTGGCCCTGGCCCGCCGCGGGACGCCGGGGCTGCTGCCCCTGGCGCCGGAGAAGTACCGCCGTGTCCTGCTGGCGGACGTGCCGGGACCGGACAGCGCCGTGGAAGCGGCGGAACAGACTCCGGCGGCGCTGTTGTGCCAGCTTTTGTGTGACAAGAACTTTGACGCGTTCCTGTCCGGGGAGCAAGGGCCCGGACAGACGCCGGATCTGGCCCTTCTGGTGTCCGCCGCCGGGCGCTTCGGCGCTGATGGGGAACGCCCCCGCCCCGTCCCTGGCGTGCCCGCCGTCGGGATCAGCACCGGCACGCCCCTGTCCCCGGCGGACGCCCCCGCCCTGGACGCCCTCATTAACGCCTACGACGCCCAGCCCCTCACCCTGGAAATCCTGGTGGAGAAGCTGCTGGCGGGGCCGGAGGCGTTCACCGGGATTGTCCCCACGGACACATAACTCAACCCAATCAAGCACAGGGAAAGGCAAAGCCTTTCCCTGTGCTTTTCTTATGATTCCGTTCGGGCGGCGATAAAGTCCTCGATCAGCTTGATCTGCTTCTTCACGCTGTCCTCTGACGGCCCCCCGTAGACCTTGCGCCCATTCACACAGGTACGAAGCCGCAAAGCGTCGTACACGTCCCACTCGAACAGGCCGGACACCGCCAGGAACTCCTTCAGCGGCAGGGTGTCCAGCGTCTTGCCCTTCTCCAGGCACACGTTCACCAGCCGGCCCACGATCATATACGCCTCCCGGAAGGGCATCCCCTTCTTCACCAGGTAGTCGGCGCAGTCGGTGGCATTGATGAAGCCCACCGACGCGGCCTGGGCCATGGCCTTCTTCTTCACCGTCAGGGTGTCCAGCATGGCGGTGAACACGGGGACGCACAGCTCCACGGTGTCGAAGGCGTCGAACACCGGCTCCTTATCCTCCTGCATATCCTTGTTGTAGGCCAGGGGCAGGCCCTTCATCACCGTCAGCAGGGTGATCAGCGAGCCGTACACCCGCCCCGTCTTGCCCCGCACCAGCTCCGCCACGTCCGGGTTCTTCTTCTG
>CASTQR010000165.1 GCA_949451265.1 uncultured Eubacteriales bacterium
CACCAATGAAGAACGGGAGCAGGTGCGGGCCCAGATCGCCTTCATGAAGGAGTACCGGGAGGTCATCCAGTTCGGGGACTTCTACCGCCTCCTGTCCCCCTTTGAGGGGAGCTTCACTGCCTGGATGGTGGTAAGCCCCGACAAGCACACCGCCCTGGCAGGCTGGTACAAGACCCTGAACGAGATCAACGGCCCCTTCCACCGCCTGCGCCTGCGGGGGCTTGACCCGGCGCTGTGCTATACCGTGGACGGCAAGTCCACCCACTACGGCGATGAGCTCATGGAGGTGGGGCTGGTCACCACCGACAGCGCCGCCGGGGAGTGCCGGCCCGGACAGCGGCCTTCCTGTGACTTCGACTCCCACATCTTTGTCCTCAAGGCGGACTAAAGCCAGCAGCCCCCGGATCGTCCAAGCGGACGATCCGGGGGCTGTCTCTCTTTTGCGGATTCAGGGCATAACCCGCTCCCTTTTACAGCGGCACTCGCACAGTGACGCGGTGATCCTCTGCCCCGTCCACATGGTACGCCGCTTCCACGTCGGTGCCCCAGCTGTCAATACCACCCACGCCCCGCATGGCCCCGCAGAGCGTTACCACCGTGCGGACGGGCCGGGGCAGCTCCTCCCGGTGGGCGGCCTGCTCCAACTGCCGGGGGGTGTAGGGGATGGCGGAGAAGGAGAAGGGCTCCCCCGCCGCCTCCAGCGTCAACTTGCCCCCACCCGTCCGCAGTACCACGGCCCGGGTGTCCACGTGACTGCCACACTCCTGGGGCACCAGATAGGCCGGGATATGGGGCTCCTCCCGGTGCCAGCCGTACACGCCGCCCTTCTTCCGGTCGGGGTAGGTCTCCCCGGACAGGCCCAGCCACTCCACCGTCTCCACCGGCTCCGGCGTCTCAAACCGCAGGCCGAACAGGGGCAGGCCGGGACGGCCCGCCGCCCCGTGGTACTGAGCGTCTATCGTTATGATGCCCGTATCGTCCACCGTGTAGGTCACGTCGGTTTTCAGTCCGGGCATGGCCGGAGCTGAGTAGGTGAAGCGGATGGACGCCCGTTCCGGACTGTCCGCCAGCACCTCATAGCTTTCGCAAACCTGCCAGGCGTCCGCCGCCGCCCAGATGGAGCTTTGGACGGCGAAGCCGCACCCCAGATCGTTTTCCGTAGGGGCCCGCCAGTAGGCTGGACGGGGTGCCCGCCACAGCCACTCCCGCCCCCCGATGTTCAGGGACGCCGGGCCACCCTCCGGGTAGGAAAACAGCACACGGAAGCCGTTTCCCTTTACACCATATGCCCCGTCTCCATGGACAATTTGCAGGGGGGATTTTCTTCCCCTTCGCACGGGCAGGGCCAATGCCTGTTCTGCCCGCTCATTGGCCTTATTGTGGGCCGCCCGCTCCGCCGGGGTGGAGTACCAGTACCGCACCTCCTGCATGGCGGGCTTTTCGGCGCCGTTGGCAAACACGATCCCGTTTCCACTAAAAGCGTAGTCCGTCTGCCGTTCCCCGAAATCGCCGCCATAGCCCAGCACCCGTTTCCCATTGCAGTTGGTATGCCATAGCGCCTGATCCATATAGTCCCAGATAAAGCCCCCCTGATACATGGGGAACTCCTCGCCCAGACGGATATAGCTCTCCATACCCCCAAGGGAATTGCCCATATCGTGCATATACTCGCACAAAAGAAAGGGCTTTTTCGGGTCATGCTCCAGGTAGTCCCGGATAGCTTCCGGCGTGGCGTACATCCGGCTCTCCACGTCGGAAATGCCATCGTAGCCGGGGCAGTTGAAGGTGCCCTCGTAGTGAACCACCCGGCTGGGGTCGTTCTCCCGGAAAAAGTCTGCCATCGCCTGGATACATGTCCCAGCAAAGGACTCGTTTCCGCAGGACCAGAACAGGATGGACACGTGGTTCTTGTCCCGCTCAAACATGGACCGGGCCCGGTCCAGCACGCAGTCAAGCCACTCGGGGCGGCTTCCCGGCACGTTCCAGGAGGGCTCGATCCGCCCCAGCTTCTGCCAAGAGCCGTGGCTCTCCAGATTGGCCTCATCCATCATATAGATGCCGTTCTGATCGCACAGGTGATACCACGGGGTCTGGTTGGGGTAGTGACAGGTGCGCACGGCGTTGATGTGGTTCCGCTTAAAGGTATCCATGGCGGCGGCCATATCCGCCGCGCCGATGGCCCGTCCCGTCGACCGGTTCCACTCGTGGCGGTTCACGCCATTGATCACCAGCCGTTCCCCGTTCAGGAGCAGCAGCTTGTCTTTCAGCTCAAACTTCCGGAAGCCGGTGTCGTAGGGCACCACCTCCGCCACCGTCCCGTCCGGCGCGGTGAGGACCAGCGTCACGTGGTACAGTTCCGGGTGGTCATGATCCCAGGGATGGATGTTCTCAAAACGGAAGGTTTTGCTGTAAAGGTATTCCCCTTTGGGGCTGAGCTCTAAAGCGCCATCAAAGATCATGCCCTGCGAGCGGTGGATGATGCTGCAATGAACCGCCGCGCCCTCCATCCAACCACTGACCAACAGGCGGGCGGACAGGGTTCCGGTGGTATTGTCCTCCTCCAGTCCAGCCTGGAGCCACAGATCCTCCAAGTGGAGATCGGGCTTGGCGTACAAGTACACCGAACGGAAAATGCCGGAGAATCGGAAAAAATCCTGATCCTCGATCCAGGCCGCGCCGGAACGCTTGTAGACCTCCACACACAGGCGGTTTCCCGTCTCCCGGATATAGGGGATCAGATCGAACTCGGAAGGCGTGAAACTGTCCTCGGCGTAGCCCACAAAGCAGCCATTGAGCCACACATAGCACGCCTGCTCCACCCCCTGGAAGCTGACGCACACCCGCTTTCCTCGAAGGCTGGGGTCTAAATCAAACTCCCGGACGTAGCTGCCCACGGGGCAGTCCTCCCAGTCGATCTCCGGGGGCCGCAGCTCCGCCCGCCCGTCCCAGGGGTAGAGGGTGTTGATATACTGGATCTGTCCATAGCCCTGAGTCTCCATGTGCCCAGGCACCAGGATCGTCCCAAAGCCGGAATCGTCAAAGCCCTCCCGCCAGAAGTCCGCGGGGCGCTGGGCGGGGCATTTGCTCCACGCGAACCGCCACGCCCCGTCCAGGGACTGCCGCAGGGAGGTTTCCCCACGCTCCGCCTCCTCCGCCGAGGCATAGCACACGTGATCCGAGTGGGCCAGCAGCCGGTTCACCCGGAACACCGTGGGGTCGGTCAGCCAGTTTAGATTTGCTTCCATAGTCCTGCCTCCTCGCGCTTCTTATTTTGCTTTGCTCTGGGCCGCCAGCCCGTCCAGGCCCTGCCCTTTCAGCGCCCGTTCCAGCAGCTCGGGCAGACGCTCCGGGGCGCAGGCGAAACAGGGGATGCCCATAGCGGCGATCCGCCGAGCGGTCTCCGGGTCATAGAAGGGCTTGCCGCCGTCGGCAATGGCCAGCAGCACCACCACGTTCACCCCGGAGCTTTTCAGCTCCTCCACCCGGCGCAGCAGGGCCGCCCGGTTCCCTCCCTCGTAGAGATCGGAGATGAGGAAAAACAGGGTTTTCGCCGGGGCCTCGATGAGCCCCTGGCAATAGGCGATGGACTTGGCAATGTCGGTGCCGCCCCCCATCTGGAAGCCGAACAGCAGATCCACCGGATCGGCGCACAGGGGGGTGAGATCCATGATCTGGGTGTCAAAGGCCACCACGCTGGTTTTCACCGCCGACATGGAGGCCAGCACACAGGCCATCACCGACGAGTAAATAATCGACTGCCCCATGGAACCGCTCTGGTCAATATCCAGGATGATGTGCCAGCGGTTCACCTTGCTGGAGCGGTCGAAAAACCACACCCGCTCTGGGATGACGGCTTTCAGCTCGGAATTGTAATTTTGCAGGTTCCGCCGGATGGTATAGGGGAAGTCGATGGCCGCCGCCGACGGCAGGGGCGAATGGGCCCGGCGGTTCAGCGCCGCCGTCACCGCCCGGCGCACGTCGTTTTCCAGCA
>CASTQR010000166.1 GCA_949451265.1 uncultured Eubacteriales bacterium
CTCCCGGAACCGGCCCCGCTGGGCCCGCTCACCCCGGTAGACCTTTCCGATCTGGTACCGCCGGAAGGGGAAGGCCAGGTCGTTGTAGTGCAGGGCCACGTACTTGGCCAGGGGCACGGTGAGGTCGAAGCGGAGGCTCAGGTCGCTGTCGCCCTTGGTGAAGCGGTAGATCTGCTTCTCCGTCTCCCCGCCGCCCTTGGCGAGGAGCACCTCGCTGGACTCGATGATGGGCGTATCCAGAGGGGTGAAGCCATAAAGGCCGTAGGTCTCCCGCAGCGCTGCGAGGAAGGTCTCCATCAGGACTTGCTGGCCCGGCAGCAGCTCCATGAAGCCTGAGAGGGTCCTGGGTTGTACTTTCATGGTTCGTTCTCCTTTGTTGGTCGATGGTTTGGATTTTATCACAGAACCCGCCGGGTTTCAAGGGAGGATTGGGCTTTGAGGGCTGAAAATCGCGGGAGAATCCTCACCGTGCCCTTGATTTTCCCTCCCCGCCGGGCTATACTAGGGGGTGACAGAAGAGATATTAGGAGTGACATCTATGGAAAACATCTATCTGACGATCTTTTTGATCACTGCCGTCACCGGCGTGGGGGGCCTGGCCCTGGGCGGCGGCCTTGCGGCGGCGGTCCACAGCCCCTCCGACCGGACAGTGAGCCTGCTCCTGCGCTTCACCTCCGGGGTGATGCTCAGCGTGGTCTGCTTTGACCTGGTGGCCGACGCCCTGGAGGAGAGCGGCGTGGCGCCCCTGCTGGGCTGGATTTTGGCGGGGTTCCTGGGCACCTATCTCCTCAACTGCTGGGTGGACAAGCGGGCTCACCACAGCCACAGCCATGCCTCCCGTCAGCCGGAGCATGGGCACGATCATGCCCACGGGCACGAAAGCGGCGATATGTGCGCCTGCGGACGCCACACCCTCCACACGGCGGGTCTGGTCCTGGCGGCGGCTGTGGCCCTCCACAACATGCCCGTAGGTATGGCCATCGGGGCCACCTTCGGACAGCCGTCCCTGCCCGGCCACGCGGGGCACGCCGGCATCTTGGCCGCCCTCATCATCGGACTGCACAACATCCCGGAAGGCATGTCCATCGCCGCGCCCCTGCTGACCGGCGGCTCCCGGCCCCTGGAGGCCGTGGGCATCGCCGCCCTCAGCGGACTGCCCACCATTCTGGGGGCTCTCCTGGGCTACTCCGCTGGGGTGATGGACCCGGCACTGCTGGGGGCGTCTCTGGCCTTCGCCGCCGGGGCGATGCTCTATGTGGTCTTCGGCGAGCTCCTGCCCGAGGCGGAGCGGCTCTGGCAGCACCGGCTCAGCGGACTTGCCATCATGCTGGGGCTCATGCTGGGCATGGCGCTGATTTTCAGCCATACCCATTGAGCAGGGAGCCGCCGGTCCTCCCCAATTTCGCACATCAGATAAACCAAATGCTCCCGTCCCCTGTCCAAGCGGGACGAGAGCATGGCGGAACTCTCACATCTTGCGGCGCGCTCCTCAGGTCCACCCTGCGGAGGCGCCGCCTTTTCATGGCGGGCCGGTCCTCTTGCATCACTCTTCTCATGACAGATGGTGCTTATGCTTGGGGTTGACGATCTTCCGCCAATCCAGGTCCCCCCGGTCCATGCCCAGCAGGAGCATCTCCGCTGTGGCCAGGTTGGAGGCGTAGGGGATGTTGTTCTGGTCGCACAGCCGGGAGATATACAGCGCCTCCGCCTCCAGAGAGGAGTCGTTGGGGTCCACGAAGAAGAGGACCATGTCCATCTCGTTGTAGGCGATGCGGGCGCCGATCTGCTGGCTCCCGCCGTGCTGGCAGCTCAGAAACAGGTGTACGTTCAGCCCCGTGGCCTCTGTCACCATGCGGCCCGTAGTGTTGGTGGCGCAGAGGTTGTGCCGGGACAATATCCCGGCGTAGGCGGAACAGAATTGGACCATCAGGTCCTTTCGGTTGTCGTGGGACATCAGAGCAATGTACATGGTAATCAATCCTTTCTCTTTCGATGTCTCTCTCAAAAGCGGGGAAGGGGCGCTACCGGATCTTCATCATGGGGGTGCGCCGTCCCTCCAGACGGCGGGCGATGTTCCGGTAGGCCCGGGCCGCGCAGTCGTTGTCCGAGAGGAGCAGAGCGATGCCCCGCCCCGCGTACAGGGGCATGGTCTCGTCCTCCGGGATGATCCCCAGCAGGGGGAGGCCCGCCGCGTCGATGGCGTCGTCCACCGTCAGGTGCAGGGACTTCATCAGCTTCTTCCGGCACCGGTTCACCACCAGGTGGACGTGGCCGTTGGGGAAGCGGCTCAGCTCCATGACTGTCCGCTGGGCGTCCCGCAGGCTGCTCTCGTCCGTGGTGGAGACCACCACCGCCCGGTCCGCGCCGCCCACCGCAAGCTGGAACCCCGCACCCAGCCCTGCCGGGGCGTCGATGAGGCAGTAGTCGAACCGCTCCCGGATGGCGGGCAGGAGCTTCTCCAGAGCACCCGCCTCCACGTCCGCCGCGCCGATGCGGGTGGGGGCCGTCAGGAGATAGAGGTCCTTCTGCCCCGGGTGGGGCACCGCCGCCTCCTCCAGGGTGCAGCTGCCCGCCAGGACGTCCGTGAAGTCCATCATCGCCCGGTCGGTCAGCGCCATGGCGATGTCCAGGTTCCGCAGGCCCACGTCGCAGTCCAGGCAGAGCGTCTTCCGCCCCAGCTGGGCCAAGGCCATGCCCACATTCGCCGTGAACGACGTCTTGCCCGTTCCGCCCTTCCCGGACACCACCGCGATTGCTTGGCCCATGGGGATCACCTCCTCCGTTGTTCTACTTTTCTTCTTTGTGTACAAAGAAGAAAAGTAGCAAAAGAAGAAAAACTTTTTGTCCGCAAGGCTGCGCCTTGCTCCTGGGGTTTTTATAGGGGCTGTTTCTTGAGCTGTGAGAACCTTCGGGGGTACTTCCTTGGCGTGGGGGTGGTCTTCTCGATGCAGATCAGCCGGTGCTGAATCTCTGCGCCGGGGATGGGATAGTCCTTGACCCAGTCCACCCGGCCGCCCAGAATGGAGATGGCCCGGCCGGCCCCGTCCAGCTCCTCCTGGGAGTGGCTGGACTTCATGGCAAGGAACCGTCCGCCTACCCGGACCAGGGGCAGGGACAGCTCGCAGAGCATGGGCAGGGGCGCTACCGCCCGGCTCACCGCCCAGTCGAACTGCTCCCGCTCCCCGAATTCCTCCGCTCGGGCGTGGACGCACCGGGTGTTCTCCAGCCCCAGCGCCCCGCAGGTCTCCCGGAGGAATTCGATCCGTTTGCCCAGGCTGTCCAGGAGCGTCACCCGGGCCTCCGGCAGGGCGATGGCCAGGGGCACGCCGGGAAATCCCGCCCCCGTGCCTACATCCACCACGGTCCCGGAGGACAGGCCCGCCAGGGGGATGAGGGACAGGCTGTCCAGCAGGTGGAGCCCCGCGAACGCGCTCGGCTCGGTGATGGCGGTCAGATTCATCACCCGGTTCCGCTCCAGGACCAGCCCGGCGAAGGCCTCCAGCCTCCCGCACAGCGCCGGGTCCAGGCCCAGAGCCGCCAGGCCCGCCGTCAGCGCCGCCCTCATTGCTTCGATTTCAGGAGGTCCCGGATCTCCGCCAGCAGCTGCTCCTCCTTAGAGGGCGCGGGCGGGGCAGGGGGGGCCTCCTCCTTTTTCCGGGAGAGCTTGTTCAGGGCCTTCACCAGGCAGAAGACCACGAAGGCCATGACGATGAAGTTCAAAATGGCGTTGATAAAACTGCCCAGCATCAGTTCCCCTCCGCCGGGGAGGCTGAAGGCCAGGGATTCTACCAGCGCCGTGCCGTCCCCGGCGAACATGCCCAGGATGGGGTTGATGATGTCGTTGATGAGGGAGTTGGTGATGGCGCTGAAGGCCCCGCCCACGATGACGCCCACCGCCAGGTCCATCACGTTTCCCCGCATGGCGAAAGCTTTGAACTCTTCCAGAAATTTTTTCATGCAGTTCTCCTCTTTTGTAGAGTGCTATCAGGG
>CASTQR010000167.1 GCA_949451265.1 uncultured Eubacteriales bacterium
CGGGATCATGGCCGCACCTCTTTTCCTTGATTTGGCTCCATTATACCGCCAAACCTTGGGAAAAGCAAGGCCCCGCTATACCCCTTGGGGCCATTGGCCGTCCACGTTGAGGGTCAGGCCCCCCGCCCCGCCCCTTGCGGTGACATACCACCGCTCCCCCTGGGGCGGGGCCTCGTTGATTGTAAGACGGGCCAGCTCCTTCTGGGCGAAGCTCTCAAAAACCGTATCGTACACATACACCGTCACCGGGTACTTCCCCGCCTCGAAGCCGAAGGAATCCCCCCGCTCCAGGGGGCAGCTGTCCGCGTTCCGGCAACCCCCGCCCTGATCCTGGAAGTCCACCACCACCTCCACGATTTTCGCGTCCGAATCGTTGACAAATACCAGATCGTAGTCGATCTTCTCTCCCGCGGCGCAGCCGGACAGGGCCAGCAGGCACAGGGCCGCCAGCCCCGCCATAAACCATTTCTTCATACCGTTTTCCTCCTATGTGTCAAATTCGTAGTAGTAGAGCCGCCCGGCCCCGCTGTCGTACACCGCGGCGGTGAAATTCCAGGAGTACCGCTGGTGGAGCTGGCTGTCGTCATAGGGATCCCTGCTGTCGCTGTGGCGGTCATAGAGGTAATAGAAGCCCGCCTCCGGCGGCGTGTCCATGCCGCACAGGCGCAGGGCCTGGGCCATGCTCTCCGATGGGGGCAGGGGCCGCCAGCCGGGGGCGTCCGCCAGCGTCCCCGCCAGCCCCGGCAGGGTGATCTCGGCGGCGGTGCGGCCGTCTCCGTGGAAGCCGCCGTGGGTGTTCTCCAGCCGCTCCAGCGTCCCGGCGGACAGGTCCAGGGACAGGGCTTTGCCGATCCGTTTCAGCGTCCGCGCGTCGCTGTCCCCGGCATCCGGGGCGCAGGCCGGCAGAACCAGCAGGAGGGTCAGGATCAGGGCCAAAACCCGCTTCATATGCTTCTCCTTTCCAGGGCCGGGGCGGTCAGTCCGCCTCATCGGGCACATACTCCAAAATATCCCCCGGCTGGCAGTCCAGGGCCTTGCAGATGGCCTCCAGTGTGGAGAAGCGCACCGCCTTGGCCTTGTTGTTCTTCAAAATGGACAGGTTGGCCATGGTCACGTCCACCCGCTGGGACAGCTCCCCCAGGGACATCTTGCGCTTTGCCATCATCACGTCCAGGTTCACCACAATTGCCATAGCGCCGCCCCCTAAATCGTCAGGTCGTTTTCCGCCTTGAGTTCGGCGGCCTGCCGGAACAGGGCGGACATCACCAGGAACAGCAGCCCACCCATGAGGAAGATGGGGACGAACAGGACGTTATAGCTGAACAGGGGATCAAGATCCAGGTAGTCCAGCATTCCCCAGACCAGCCGCACGAACGCCATCCCGGAGATGAGGAAGCAGCAAATCGCCGCCCGCTTCAGGTTCCCGGCATTATCCAGGGAAAAAGGATTCCCGCTCAAAATAGTGTCCAGCACCCGCTTTCCCTGCCACAGGATCACGGCGGTGCCGATGCCGCAGACCACCAGGAACAGGGCCAGCATAAAAGTGTAGCCGCTGTTCTTCCACACGCGGGAAAACCCGTGCAGCCAAAGGCTCAGGACGCTGTTCCCAATCTCCACGCGGTAGTCCAGTTCCCCCTGGTTCGCGTACCAGTAGACCATGGACGGCGCGATGGGCAGGGCGATCAGATTGCAGGCGAATACCACGATCACCATGACCCGCAGCACGCGGGCCAGCTTCTGGACGGAAGTTTGTTCCATTTCAACCACCTCTTGTCCCAGAGCTTACCACGGCTGATATCGTTTGTCAAGTATTTTTTATTGTTTTTCGATAAATTCAAGGCGCATTCCGATTCGCCCCCTCATCCGTCACGGCTTCGCCGTGCCACCTTCCCCCCGAGGGGGGAAGGCTTTTCCATACAAAAACCCCTTGCGGAGCTCCGCAAGGGGTTTCGTCTCTTATTCGTCCCAGGGGTCGTAGTCGTAGGTTCCCGGCTGGGCGGGCAGGCCGTTGGGGGCGGGCAGGGCCGCCTGTCTGGGCCCGCGCCGGAACAGGGCCGCCACGCCCTTCCGATTCAGGATGGGGGCCGCGATGGCCACCAGCAGCAGGATTCCCATGGCGGCGGCAAGCTCCGTGCCCTTCTCCGTCTCCGGCACAAAGGACAGGATCTGGCCGACGGCGTTAAAGGCGATATGGCCCAGGATGGAGGGCAGGATGGAGTTGGCCCGCAGGTCCAGCCAGCCGAAGAAGGTCCCGATCACGAAGGTATAAGCAAACCAGACCGGGTGCCCATGGCAGGCCCCGAACACGGCGGCGGACAGCGCCACCGCCAGCCACCCCGGCATCACCATCCGCAGGCGGTTCAGCATCAGGCCCCGGAAGATCAGCTCCTCCACCACCGGGGCCACCACCGCCACCGCCAGCACCCCGGTGAGGGTTCCGGTGTCAATGCCGGCGGACGCCTCGTTATAGCTCTCCGTCCACGCCTCGGGCAGCAGCATCAGCACCGTGCCTACAATGAGGTACAGCGCCGGGGCCAGGGACGCCCCCGTCCACAGGGTGGGCCCGTCCACCCTCCGGAGCCACAGGGCCTCCCCCATGGGCTTTCGGCGGAAGCGGTAGACCGCTAAGATCACCACCAGGGTCAGCAGGCCGGAGATCATGGAGTAGGTCATGGAGTTGGCCAGAAGCTCGTCGTACAGCGCGTCGGTGTTGCCCCCCAGGGCGGCCTGTATCCCCATCAGAACGGAGGGCGGCAGCATCACCGCCACCTGCATCCCCAGGAACAGGGCCAGGTAGCACACCGACTTGCCCAGGGCGGACAGCACCGGCATGGCCCGCTGGATCTTGTCGTCCCTCACAGCGCAATCCCCCCCAGCACCTGGCCGATGGAGCCGTGTATGACCAGATCCGCCTGGGCGTCATAGGGGGTGGGGTCCCGGTTGATCAGCACCAGCCTGTTCCCCCCGTAGTAGTTGATCAGACCCGCCGCCGGGTACACCACCAGCGACGTGCCCCCCACGATCAGCATGTCCGCCCGGTGGATGGCCCGGACCGCGCCCTCCACGGTGTCCTGGTCCAGCCCCTCCTCGTAGAGCACCACGTCGGGCTTCACCAGCCCGCCGCACACGGGGCAGGCGGGCACGCCCTCCCCTTCAGCGACGAAGTCCACGCCGTAGAAGGCGTGGCATTTCGTGCAGTAGTTCCGATGGACGGAGCCGTGGAGCTCGTACACGGTCTGGCTGCCCGCCGCCTGGTGGAGGCCGTCGATGTTCTGGGTGACCACGGCCTTCAGCTTGCCTGCCCGCTCCAGCTCCGCCAGCTTCTTGTGGGCGGCGTTGGGTTTGGCGTCCAGGCACAGCATTTTGTCCCGGTAAAAGCGGTAGAAGTCCGCCGTCCGGCGCTGGAAGTAGGTGTGGCTCAAAATGGTCTCCGGCGGCTCGCTGTACTTCTGGTTGTAGAGCCCATCCACGCTGCGGAAGTCCGGGATGCCGCTCTCGGTGGACACGCCCGCCCCGCCGAAAAAGACGATGTTAGCGCTGTCCGCAATCCACTGCTGGAGCTGCTGCTGAGGAGTCATGCTTCTCCCCTCCTTTTGCGGGAATTATACCACACTCCTTGGAAAAAGGAAAGCCCCCATCCGAGGATGGGGGCTTGGGCGCGTTGGTTCAGCCGAACACGGCCAGCAGGAAGCCCGCCGCGATGGCGGAGCCAATGACGCCGGCCACATTGGGGCCCATGGCGTGCATCAGCAGGAAGTTGTTGGGGTTGGCCTCCCGGCCCACGTCCTGGGACACACGGGCGGCCATGGGGACGGCGGACACGCCCGCAGAGCCGATCAGCGGGTTGATCTTGCCGCCGGACAGCTTGTACATGAGCTTGCCCATCAGCAGGCCGCCGATGGTGGAGAACATGAAGGCGATAACGCCCAGCACCACGATCATCAGGGTCTGGAGGGACAGGAACCGGGCCGCCACGGTGGTGGC
>CASTQR010000168.1 GCA_949451265.1 uncultured Eubacteriales bacterium
ACCGGTCCCACCGGCCCCAACGTCACCGCCACCTCCGCCTACGCCGCCAACACCGGCGGCACGGTGATCACCGTCATTCTGGCGGGCACCCTGGTGCCCCTGCCCAATGCCCAGCTGATCTCCCCGGACATCACCGTTAACGGGGCCAACACCGTGTTCACGGTGAACACCGCCGGACGCTACCGGCTCTCCTACGACATCAACACCACCGTGGCCCTGGCCAGCGGCACCCGGCTGCTCATCAACGGCGCGGCCAACACCGCGTCCACTGTGGCCCCGCTGGTGTCCCTGAGCCACTTTGCCAACGAGATCCTGCTGGATCTGAACGCCGGGGACACCGTTTCCCTGCAAATGTTCGGCATCGCGTCGGTGGCCACGCTGCTGCCCGGCTCCGCCGGAGCGTCCCTGACCATGCTGCGTCTGAGCTGAGGAGGGGTGCGTTATGTCTCAGCCCACATTCCCCCAGATTGATCCCCCTCTGACCCGTGAAGGGAGCCTCAACGAGATCATCGCCTCCATCGCCATGGAGGAGCTCAGCCTGAGCCACATCCTCAACGCCGAGGGCGAGAAGCTGCAATACGTCCTGGGCACCCTGCCCGGGTTGGACGAGGCGGCGGCCCTTGAGGAGGTCATCCAGGTCAACCAGAGCGTGCAGGACACCCTGTCCGGCATCGTGGAGCAGCAGATGGTGCTGTCCGCCAAGCTGAGCGCGGCCCTGAACGCCCCCATTGCCCCTGGCCCCACCGGCCCTGCGGGAGCCACCGGCCCCACCGGGCCCGCCGAAGGGGTCACCGGCCCCACCGGGGCCACCGGGGCCACCGGCGCGACGGGAGCCACCGGAGCCACCGGGGCAGCCGGGCCGGACGGCGCGGCCGGTCTCACCGGAGCCACCGGGCCTGCCGGGGCCGCCGGGGCTGACGGAGCCGCGGGAGCCACAGGCCCCACGGGTCCTGACGGCGCGGCGGGTGTCACAGGTGCCACCGGGCCCACCGGCCCGGACGGCGCCGCCGGGGCCGCCGGAGCCACCGGGCCCGCCGGAGCGGACGGCGTTGCCGGGGCCACCGGGCCCACCGGGGCCGCCGGAGCGGATGGAGTGACGGGGGCCACCGGAGCCATCGGGCCTACGGGCGCCACCGGGCCCAATCCCACCGCCACCGCAGGCTTTGCCGCCAACACCCAGGGCAGCACCGTCCTGGTGGCCCTGGGGGGCAGCCCGATCCCGCTGCCCAACGCCCAGCTCCTGTCCCCGGACATCACCGCCAACGCCGGGAACACGGTGTTCACCGTGGCCCCGGCGGGCACCTATCTCATCTCCTACCACGTGAACACCACCCTGTCCCTGCTGATGGGAACCCGGCTGGTGATCAACGGCGCGAATAATACCCCGTCCACCATCGCCCCGGTGGTGTCCACCTCCAGCTTCGAGAACCAGATCAAGGTGGCTCTGCCCGCCAACTCCACCATCACCCTCCAGATGTATCCCGCCACTGTGGCCGGGACGGCGGTCCTGGTGGGCGGCGGCGCGGGGGCGTCGCTGACCATCGTCCGGCTGGAGGAAGCCAGCACCAGGACCGGGTCTGGCTCGGAACACGACACCGATGTAGAGATCGACGCCGACTAACGCGGAGCGTCAAGGCTCACTCGATAAGGATATCCCGATCAAAGAAGCGGCTGTACCGCTTTTTGACGCGCCGCGGCCGCCCGCCGGTGATGCCGGCGGGCGGCCGCTCATTTGGTGAATAAAAAGGAGGCTCCCGCATGGTAAGTATCAGCCTGTGCATGATCGTAAAAAATGAGGAGGAGGTGCTGGGGCGGTGCCTGGACAGCGCGGCGGATCTGGTGGACGAGATCGTCATCGCGGAC
Organism: uncultured Eubacteriales bacterium; assembly: GCA_949451265.1. Next base: position 1,864 of record CASTQR010000168.1, read on the forward strand.
ACCGGCTCCACCGACCGCACAAAGGAGATCGCCGCCCGGTATACCGATAAAATTTTTGACTTTCCCTGGCGGGATGACTTCGCCGCCGCCCGGAACGAGTCCTTTGCCCACGCGTCCATGGACTACTGTATGTGGCTGGACGCGGACGATGTGCTTCTGGATGAGGACCGCACCGCTTTCCGGGAGCTGAAAGAGACTCTGGACCCCGCTGTCTCGGTGGTGATGGCCCCGTACCACACCGGCTTTGACGAGGGCGGCCGGGTCACCTTTTCCTACTTCCGGGAGCGTTTGATCAAAAACCGGGCCGGGATGCGCTGGGAGGGGGCCGTCCACGAGGCTGTCACCCCGATGGGCCGGATCCACTACGCGGACTTTGCCGTCACCCACCGCAAAACCCGCCCCTCCGACCCGGACCGCAACCTGCGAATCTACCAGGCCCAGCTGGACGCGGGAAAAATTCTGGAGCCCCGTCAGCAGTTCTATTATGGCCGGGAGCTGTACTACCACCAGCGCTGGGATGAGGCCCTGGCGGTCTTTGAGACATTCCTGACGGAGGGCCGGGGCTGGGTGGAAAACTGCATCGACGCCTGCTGCCACTGCGCCTACTGCCAGGAAAAACTGGGGCAGTCTGAACGTGCGCTTGCAGCGCTGTTTCGCACCTTTGCCTACGACCGGCCCCGGGCGGAGGTATGCTGTGAGCTGGGCAGGTGGTTTTTTGAGCGGGCGCGGTACTCCCAGGCAATCTATTGGTACGCGCTGGCCCTGACCTGCCCCCGGGACGACTGCCGGGGCGGGTTTGTCTCCCCGGACTGCTACGGCTATCTGCCCTGCATCCAGCTGTGCGTCTGCTATGACCGCCTGGGCGACCGGGAGCGGGCGAAAGAGTTCAACGAGCTTGCGGCGGCCTGCAAGCCGGGCGATCCGGCGGTGGCTCACAACCGGGCCTATTTTCAGACATTGGAATAAACGGCCTTTGAGCAGATCCTTGTTTTGAACACTTTTCCCGACAACGAGGATTGTCCGCAGCGCTTTTCTCAGATCATAGTTTCGTCGTGGTAAGCCAACTCAGAAACTCCCGCCTGCGGCCCGCTGCGCCGATGTGATGGACTACAGCCCCTATCTCGCGGAGATAAAAGCGCTGGCCACCAGCATTGGAACTGACGAGCTGGCGCTTGAAATCATAAGGAAGGCGCGTCCTGATATCTTAAACAGCCAGATACGGATCCGTCCGTGCCAGCAGATGGGGCAGCAGCCCGGCATTGAAATGGACATACAGCTTTACGTCTGGAACCTAAAACGCATCCATGAAATGGTCAGTCTTTTTGATGGTTCCAAGCCATAGCGTCTGCTGCAAAAAGCCTGCCTCACGGCAGGCTTTTTGCTGTCCTCACTTATGGTAGAGCTGCTGATTGCTCTGATACTTGGGCGTACAGGTCAGCCGCAGCCCCAGCTTCGCGTAAGTAGAGCTGTCCGCCGCCGACAGGATCACCGACGAATGGGCCTCGCAGTCCCGGAGCTGGTCCAGGCTGTCCAGCGCCCGGGCCGCCAAGGGCAGGGTGGCGGTGGAGATAGCCAGGGCGATGAGCACCTCGTCGCTGTGCAGCCGGGGGTTGCGGCTCCCCAGGTGGCCCACCTTCAGCCCCTGGATGGGCTCAATGGCCTCCCTGGTGATCAGGTGCTCTTTCCGCCCGATCCCCGCCAGCGCCTTCAACGCGTTCAGCAGGGCCGCCGCCGCCGCCCCCATCAGCTCGGAGGTCTTGCCCACGGCAATCCGCCCGTCGGGGAGCTGGATGGCGGCGGCGGGCTCGCCCCGCTCCTCCTCCGTCTCCTCGGCGGCGGCAATGACGGGCCGCAGCTCGGGGCCCGCCTGGGCCTGCTTCATCAGCAGCTGGAGCTTGTACACGATCTCGTCGCTGCTCTGGCCCCGGCGGCGGTCGCACTGGGCGGCGTAGTACCGCCGGACGATCTCCCGCCTGGCGGCCTCACACACCGCCCCGTCGTCGGCGATGCAGTTGCCCACCATGTTCACCCCCATGTCCGTGGGGGACTTGTAGGGGCTCTCCCCCATGATCTCCCCGAACATGGCCTGGAGGACGGG
>CASTQR010000169.1 GCA_949451265.1 uncultured Eubacteriales bacterium
CGTGGGCGAGGCCGAGCGGGTGATCAACGTGGGGGTGTCCGGCCCCGGCGTGGTGCACCACGCCCTCCAGAAGGTGAAGGGCCAGCCCTTCCACGTGGTGGCGGAGACGATTAAAAAGACGGCGTTCCAGGTGACCCGCATGGGCCAGCTGGTGGCCCGGGAGGCCAGCGCCCGGCTGGGCGTGCCCTTCGGCATCGTGGATCTGTCCCTGGCCCCCACCCCCGCCGTGGGGGACTCCGTGGCCCGGATTTTGGAGGAGATGGGCCTGGAGGTGTGCGGCACCCACGGCACCACCGCCGCCCTGGCCCTGCTCAACGACGCGGTGAAGAAGGGCGGCGTGATGGCCTCCTCGTCGGTGGGCGGGCTGTCCGGGGCCTTCATCCCGGTGAGCGAGGACGAGGGCATGATCGCCGCCGCCCAGTCCGGGGCGCTCACCCTGGACAAGCTGGAGGCCATGACCTGCGTGTGCTCCGTGGGGCTGGACATGATCGCCGTCCCCGGCGACACCTCCGCCGCCACCCTGGCCGCCATCATCGCGGACGAGGCCGCCATCGGCATGGTGAACCAGAAAACTACCGCCGTCCGCCTCATCCCCGCCCCTGGCAAAAACGTGGGGGACGTGGTGGAGTTCGGCGGGCTGCTGGGCTCCGCCCCGGTGATGCCCTGCCACACCGGGAGCGCGGAGGACTTCGTGGCCCGGGGCGGGCGCATTCCCGCGCCGCTCCACAGCCTGAAAAACTAAAATGAGCCCCCGGCGGCTGTGCCGCCGGGGGCCTTTGTCATGTCCCGATCCAAGTGATATGGTCGAAGGCCAGGTGTATGTCCCCCGTGCCGCTGGACAGCTCCAGCTTGTAGGGCCCGCTGCCGCCCCGTTCGGCCTTTGTCCCGCGGGCCTGCCCGCTCACCGTGACGATGCCCGTGCCGGTCTTGACCTCGTACCGGCAGTCCTGCTCCGGGCAGTCCAGGATGGCCTCGATCTGGCCCATGCCGGTTTTCGCGTCGATGTCCACGCCGTCGTAGAGCTCGTTCAGCCCCAGCGTCACATTGCCTGTGCCGGTTTTCAGCTCCAGCTTCTTCTGGGCCCGGAGCTCATAGCACACCATATTGCCCATGCCCGTCTTGGCCTCCGTCTTTTTGACGTACAGCCCGGACAGGTACACATTGCCCAGCCCGGTCTTGGCATTCACCTTCTCCAGCAGCGTCCCCTGGGGCACGGTGATGGTCACGTCCGCCGCCTGGGTGTTGGCGCCGAACAGGTTCCAGAAGTCGTCCCAGCTGTTTACCTCCACGTGGGGCGAGTCGTCGTCCCGGATCTTCAGCACGCCGTCCTTTACCTCCCACTCCAGGGCATAGCCCAGCTCGGAGGTGTACTGGATGGCCAGGGAGAAGTCCTCCCCCTCGGTGACGGTGATGTTCCCCAGGCCGATCTCCGCGTCGATGGACAGGAACAGATCCAGATTGCCGTCCTTCTCGCTCCAGAAGCCGCCGGTCAGCGTCCAGCCGTCGATATACTCCACCCCCGGCTCAGCCTTGGGGATGGTCACGAACCCGATGCCCTCTTCCACCTGCGCCACGTTGGCGGTGCGGTCGGACACCCACCGCCCGATGGCCCGGCCCACGTCGGAGGCCATCCGGCCCACAGACAGGGCCACGATAGCCACGCAGGCCACCGTCCCCGCCAGCACCAGGGGCCAGCGCCTCCGCTTATTCTGCCGGGGCGTCCAGCTGTCCGCCTTCTCCTGGGTGACGTAGCCGCCCTCCACCGCCAGGCGGCAGGACAGCGCCCAGGGATCCCCCAGCTCGGCCACCACCTGGCCCTCCTTGTCGGGGCCCGCCTCCTCGAAGTATTCCGCGTAGTAGCGCAGGATGTCCTGCCGCTCCCGCTCCGGCACCCACCGGGCCAGCCCTTCCGCCAGTTCAGCCAAATAGGTCAGTTTATCCATCCTGGTTTTCCTCCTTCAAAAGCTCCTCCACGCCGTCCCGGAACGCCGCCCAGTCCCGCCGCCGGCGGTCCAGCTGGGTGCGGCCCACGGGGGTGATGGCGTAATACCGCCGGTTGCGCCCCTGGTAGGGCCGGTCGTACACCGTCAGCAGCCCGTCCCGCTGTAAACGCCGCAGCACCGGGTAGAGGGCGGACTCGGAGATATCCAGCCGCGCCTTCATCTGCTGGGTGAGGATATACCCATAGGCGTCCCCCCGGGACAGCACCGCCAGCACGCAGCCGTCCAGCAGCTGGGGACTCATCGCGAATGCCAAAGCCATCCCTTCTTTCCGCGCCGCCGGAATCCGGCGGCCTTGCTTTCGAGCAATATTATATATCGAATAATATTAGCCTGTCAATAGGCCGGGCTGCATTTAACCAATTCTTAAAACTCCGCCCCGGCGAAGATAAAAAACGGCCCGTCCGGGAGATACCGGACGGGCCGCTGCTTGCTGAGGTTCAGTGTTTAGTTGGAAGCGGTGTCCAGGTCGGAATCGCCGCCCCAGATCATATTTTTCCTGAGCTCGCCGCCCACGATCTCCATCTGGTGCTTCTTGAGCTGCTGGCGCTTGGAGTTGAAGAAGGTGCGGCCGTTCTTGTTCTCGGCGATCCACTTGCCGGCGAAGGTGCCGTCCTGGATGTCGGACAGCACGGCGCGCATCCGGGCCTTGGTCTCCTCGTGGGGGATGACCCGGGGGCCGCTGACGTACTCGCCGAATTCGGCGGTGTCGGAGATGGAGAAGTTCATGGCCGCCACGCCGCCCTTGTTGATGAGGTCGATGATGAGCTTCATCTCGTGGATGCACTCGAAGTAGGCGTTCTCCGGCTCGTACCCGGCCTCCACCAGCACCTCGAAGCCGCAGCGCATCAGATCCACCACGCCGCCGCACAGCACGGTCTGTTCGCCGAACAGGTCGGTTTCGGTCTCGTCGTGGAAGGTGGTCTCCATCACGCCCGCCCGGGTGCCGCCGATCCCGGCGATGTAGGCCAGGGCGATCTGGTAGGCGTGGCCGGTGGCGTCCTGCTCCACCGCCACCAGGCAGGGCACGCCCTTGCCCGCCACGTAGGTGGAGCGCACGGTGTGGCCCGGGCCCTTGGGGGCGGCCATGAACACGTCCACCCCGGCGGGGGGGACGATCTGCTGGTAGCGGATGTTGAAGCCGTGGGCGAAGGCCAGGGCCTTGCCCTCGGTCATGTAGGGGGCGATGTCCCGGTGGTAGACCTCGGCCTGCACCTCGTCGTTGATGAGGATCATGACGATGTCCGCCCACTCTGCCGCGGCGGGGACGGTCTTGACAGCCAGCCCGGCCTTCTCAGCGGCGGGCCAGCTCTTGGAGCCCTCCCGCAGGCCCACGCACACGTCGCAGCCGGAGTCCTTCAGGTTGAGGGCATGGGCGTGGCCCTGGGAGCCGTAGCCGATGATGGCGATCTTCTTGTCCTTGAGCCAGCTCAGGTCGCAGTCCTTCTCATAATACATTTTAGCCATGGTGAAACACTCCTCAAATAAATTTTTTGATGTGGTTTTTCTGATATCCGGCCGATTTCAGGGGGTTGTGCCTGTCGGCCCCGACGACCCCGGCGGCCCGCCCCCATAACGGGAATGCTCTGCGGCATGCGGCGTGCCGGGCCGTCACGCCCTGCCCGATTTCACACAGGAGCGGCGCGGGTAAAATGCGCCGGATTGAGCTCCACTTATCCTATCACAGCGGGCGGGAAAAGAATGATAACTGTGATACAATTACAGGATATTCTTGCCCAGGTCGAACTCGTCCCGGACCTTGTTGCCGGAGTTGTTGCGGATGGTGGCCTCGCCCCGCTCCAGGGCCACCATGCCGGTGCGCACCAGCTCCAGGATGCCGAACTCGGCCAGCAGCTTCTCCAGGGCGTCGTCCTTGGACTCCTGGCCGATGATGGCCAGGGTCAGGCTCTGGGTGGACACGTCGATGATGGA
>CASTQR010000170.1 GCA_949451265.1 uncultured Eubacteriales bacterium
CCTGCATATTCTTGCCCAGCTCCTCCAGGAACTTGGGGTGGTTGAGGAACAGGCTGGTGTGCAGCCAGTTCATGGAGCCGCAGTCGTAGGAACCCATCTCCGGGCGCAGCTCCTTCAGGTGGAGCTGGCGGGTTTCGTCGGTGGCGTTCAGGTCGCCGGAGGTGGTGAGGTTCAGGATGATGTCGCAGTCGGGGTGGTTCTTGCGCAGCAGCTCCACCGTCTCCCGGAACTTGTCGGCGCTCATGGTGCCGTTGCCGTTGTCGTCCCGCATGTGCAGGTGGGCCACGGCGGCGCCCGCCTTCCAGCAGGCGTAGACATCCTCGCTGATCTCGGCGGGGGTCATGGGGACGTTGGGGTTGTTCTCCTTCTTGGGCCACGCGCCGGTGGTGGCCACGGTGATGATGGTCTTGGTCATGGAATACACCTCATCCTTTCGAGAATTTGGGCAGACCGCCCTTACGCCCCTTTCAAAAACGCAAGGCCCGTGCCAACTTGGACAGGGGCGGCGGGGAGCCCGCGGGCCTTGGGGGACAAGGGGTTGAGGCCCTTCCAGGGGCTGGCAGAAAGAATGGAAAAAAACAGGCGGTGAAAAAAATCACCGCCTGTTTTGAACTGGTAAAATAGGGTTTGGCCCACTACCGGACAGAAGTATCCGGGAAGCCGAAAGGCAGGGGGACAAGGGCACGGGTGGCCGGAAAATTGGCGGGCGGTGAAAAATGGCACCGGACAGGTGAAAAGAATCACCACTCTATTCCGCTTCCGCCAGCCCATACTGCCGCAGTTTTTTCACCAGGGTGGAGTGGTCCACCCCCAGGGCTTTCGCCGCCCGCCGGATGGAGCCCTCCCGCTCCACCGCCTGGAGGACCAGCCCCCGCTCATAGGCGGACACCTGCTGCTTCAAGGTGCCGGGGGCGGGGGTATTCCCCCGGAAGCTGCCGTTGGAGCTGAGGGCGGCGGACACCTGTTCCCGCGTGACCGCCCCGCCCCCGGCGTTGGTGACTACAATGCGCTCGATGAGGTTTTCCAGCTCCCGGATGTTCCCCGGCCAGGGGTACTGGGTGAGCAGGCCGATGGCGTCCGGGGTGATCACCATATCCCGGCCGTACTTCTTGCAGAAGCCCCGGCAGAAGTGCTGGGCCAGGGGGGGGATATCCGCCCGCCGCTCCCGCAAAGGCTTCAGCTCAATGGGCACCACGTTGAGGCGGTAATACAGATCCTCCCGGAACCGGCCCTGCCGGGCCTCCTCCCGGAGATCCTTGTTGGTGGCGGCGATGACCCGGAGATCCAGCTTCACCGGGCGGCTGCCCCCCACCCGGATCAGCTCCCGCTGCTGCAAGACCCGCAGCAGCTTGGTCTGGAGGGCCAGGGGCATATCCCCGATCTCGTCCAGCAGGATCACCCCGGTGTCCGCCAGCTCGAACAGCCCCGCCTTGCCGGAGCGCCGGGCCCCGGTGAAGGCCCCCTCCTCGTAGCCGAACAGCTCCGACTCCAGCAGCTCCGCCGGGATGGCGGCGCAGTTCACCTTGATAAAGGGCTTGTCCCGGCGGGCGCTGTTCTGGTAGAGCTCGTTGGCGATGAGCTCCTTGCCGGTACCCGACTCCCCGGTGATCAGCACCGTCACGTCGGTCTGGGCCACGGTGCGGGCCAGCTCCACCACCGACTCCATGGCACCGCTGCGGTAGATGAGCTCCTTGCCCCCCGCCTGCCGCTGGCGGAGGTAGGCCAGCTCCTGGTTGGCCTTCCGCCGCTCCTCCGTCAGGGTGTGGAGCTGGCCCTCCAGCCGTTTCAGCTCTGGGAAGTCCCGGGTGTTGGTGACCACCAGCTTCACGTTGCCGAAGGGGTCGAACACCGGGGTGCCGGTGACCAGCACCTCCTTGCCCAGCCCCAGGATGGTGGCCACGGCGTTCACCCGCTGCTTGGTTTTCAGCACCTGCCCCGTCACCGAGCCCTGGTAGAGTAGCCCCTCGATCTCGGATACCCGGCGGCCCAGCACCTGCTCAGGCCGGATGCCGGTGGTGCGGGTGTAGGCGTCGTTGATAAAGAGGATGACCCCCTCCCCGTCGGTGATGTGGATGCCGTCGTAGAGGTGCTGGCACACCTCCCGGAAATCGGGCTCGGGAACGCCCCTCCGCTCCATGGAAATTCCCCCCTCTCGCCTACCAGCGCAGGGATTTGATGTAGGGCTCCGCCATCAGCGGGGCCAGCAGCCCGCCCAGCTCCCCCACGGGGCAGGGCAGGCGGTCGAAGTGGATGGTGGCGGACACGCCGTCCTCCCGCCGCTCATATTTGCAGCCGGAGGGCTTCAGCCCCAGCCCCTCCAGAGCCAGCCGGAGGCGCTCCAGCCCGTCGGGCTCGTCACCGAGGTGGACAAAGATGGTGGCCGCCACGTGGCCCACCAGAACGTGATCCCGGTGGAGGATGGCCTGCACCACCACGATAAAGCCGGTTCCGAACAGGCTGAGGATGTACATACCCGCCCCCAAAGTCATGCCGATGCCCACCGTGGCCCACAGGCCGGCGGCGGTGGTGAGGCCCGTGACCCCCCGGCTCCGGGCGAAGATGGTGCCCGCCCCCAAAAAGCCGATGGCGGTGACCAGCCCCGCGGCGATCCGGCTGGGGTCCAGCTTCATCGTCTCATAGCCGTGGGCGGCGGCATATTCCAGCATATCGAAAAAGCCGTACTTGGACACGATCATCATCATGCAGGAGGCGAAGCATACGATCAGGTGGGTGCGCATCCCCGCCTCCTTCAGCCGGATCTCCCGCTCCAGGCCGATGGCGCCGCCGCAGACGGCGGCCAGGGCCAGCCGCAGCAGATATCCCAATGTGTCAGGCATAGCTCCACCTCCAATATTTTTTCAAGTGTCTCTATTATACGGCGGGGACAAGCGGACTGTCAACAAAGGCCCGGGAAAAATCCTGGAAGCCCGCCCGGACAAAACAGGGAAGCGCCCCAGGCGGAACCCAGGGCGCTTGACGGTTTACAGCAGATTTCGGACGACGCCCCACAGAACCAGCAGGACGATGAGAATCCAGCACAGGGTGTTTTCCCAGCGGGGCCCCGCCGCCTGCCCCTCCCGGACGTACCGGGCGGCCATGCGGACGGCCAGCAGGCCCAGTGCGGGCAGCAGGATCAGCAGGGCCGGGTTCGCCGCCCAGGCCGCCGCCCAATCTCCCCGGAGGAGGGCCAGGCACAGCCGGGTCGCCCCGCAGCCGGGGCACAGCAGACCCGTCACCGCGTGGAAGGGGCAGGGGAGGGCCAGCCCGGTGAGGCGCACCCAGAGGGCGTACCCCAGCCCCGCAGCCAGCAGGAGGGCGCAGCCCCCCAGTACCCGGCGCAGACGGCGGGATCGATCCATCAGACGTTGGGGGAGTAATTGTTCAGCTCACTTTGGATAATGGCCAGGGTAACAATGGACAGGCCGAACAGGTTCAGCAGCAGGAACAGGATGGCGAAGGAGCCGGGGACCACGCCGTTCCTGGCCCGGGAGGCGTCCAGCTTGTCGCCCATCTTCCAGCCCCAGTAGACGTTGTAGATGCCGCAGGTGACGATGGTGAGCAGCAGGCACATTCCGCCGCCGGGGCCGGGGTCCTCGGTTACTGCGTCTACCTCGTTGACAGCGCAGACATACCAATACAGCATATAGATCCCGCAGGTAACAATGGACAGGATGACGCACATGGGGACACTGCGTTTGACGATCATACAGCTCACTCCTTTCTTCGCGAGGATCATACCACAGTCCGGCGGGATCTGTCCACAGTCCAGGCGCTTTTTTCAGGAAATCTTAAAGAGATTAAAAAATCATAAGGGTTTTACAGTGAAGGAGAGGGTGCGGGACTCCCCAGGCTGAAGGGTGATACAGTGGGGCTTGTCCTGGAACCGCCCGCTCTCGTCGTCCCGGGCGGCGCAGCCGT
>CASTQR010000171.1 GCA_949451265.1 uncultured Eubacteriales bacterium
ACAAGGGCGCGGGCCGCACCATCGACGACGGCCCCAACTACCGCTGGCAGTTCGTGCTGCGCTGGCCCTGCGAGAAGACCGGCGAGAAGTGGTTCAACGAGGTGTTCGTGCCCTACTTCCAGAACCGTCCTGAGGTCAACCGCTTCGTGTCCAGCAAGATCTACCACGACGTAGTGGGCTGCTCCTTCCACCGTCTGGTGGAGATGTGGTTCGACGGGCCAGACGAGTGGTACGCCGCTGCTGTGGAGGGCACCAAGACCATGGCCCAGCCCGATTGGGCGAAGGAAGACCCGAAGGAGGCCCCGCAGGCCCAGTTCCCCTTCCTCAAGCCCAATTTTAACATCGTTGGTATGTTCCTGTCCGATATGGCGGCCAGCGATAACCTGACCCAGTACCGGGGCTACATCACCATGCGGTAAAATGCTCCTTGGCTTTGCCGCCCGTCAACAATTCAAGAGGGAGATTGAGATTATGTTTAAGAAAACAAGCTTTCCCGTGGTATTTAACTTCTGGCTGGCTCTGATTATCGGCATCATCATGACCATCGTCAGCAAGGCTCTGGCCGGACAGCTCACCCCCGAGGCTGTGGTCGTGGGTTCCTTCTCCGGCTTCTTTGTGTGCATGGCTTGGGAGACCCTCATCGACCTGCCCGGCTTCGGCAATTTCTTCGTGAAGAAGTTCGGCTTGGCCATGGACGGCACCCCCGCCTATTTCGTGCGCATCCTGTTCATCGCCATCCTGCTGGTGCTGCTCATGAGCTTCAGCATGATGTTCATCGAGATGGGCTTCATGCTCTTTGGCATGCTGAACATCTGGGCCATGTCCCTGCTCCCCATGCTGGCTGCCGCTTACGTCAGCGTGCTGATCCTGTTCAAGCCCCTGCTGGCCCTCACCGGCATGATGTGCACCAAGGATCCCGGCCCTGGCGCGTTCCCCCCGGGCGGCCATCCCTGATTTGACCGAACCTTATGACTGTGGGCGCGCCTGATCAGGCGCGCCCACTGCCGCACAGCGCCGAATTTGTCAAAAAATCTGCAAGGAGGAATGACTTCCCATGTCCATCCCGTTTTACGCTAAAAGCGAGACCAACCAGGGCTACATCAAGAACCTGGAGGTGGTGGGCTTTTCCGACCTGAACGGCATCAACGCCTTCCAGATGGCTCTCTACAAGACCGGGGACAAATATTATATGTACTGCGGCTCCTTCAAGGGGGCCGGGGTGAACATCCTGGATGTCACCGATCCCAGCAAGCCCGAGGTGGTGGGCATCGTCTGGGTCAGCGACCCCAACGTCTACTTCGCCCAGTCCACCCCTAAGATCCAGGTGGCGGACGACAAGCTCATCGTGGCCCTGGGCGGCGGCGTGCCCTTCCTCCACGGCATCAAGCCCGGCGACCCCGCCGATGACGGCCTCCAGATCTACGACCTGAAGGAGGACCCCATCCACCCCAAGCTGCTCTCCCACTGGCACACCGGCCTGCCCAACGGCATGGGCGTCCACCGCTTCGCCTACAACGGCGGCAGGTACGTCTATATGCCCGCCGAGTGCCCGGGCTTCGTGGGCTTCATCGTCCGCATCCTGGACATCGCCGACCCCCGCAACCCGGTGGAGGCGGGCCGCTGGTGGCTGCCCAAGCAGTTCAAGGACGGCATGGTGGAGGGCACTTACGCCGTGGGCCATGACGCGGAGAAGTTCTGGGGGATGTGCCACGCCTGCAACATCTGCCCCGACCACCCCAATGAGTTGTACTTGGGCTATTTCGGCGGCGGCGCGATCATTCTGGACATCTCCGACCCCACCCGGCCCAAGCTCATCTCCCAGCTCATGGTGCAGCCCCCCTTCGCCGGCAAGTTCGACGGCGCCCAGTGCCACACCTATATGCGCCTCACCGGCCGGAACTTCGCCGTCCTCACCAACGAAGGGGAGCGTTTCCCCTTCTTCACCAGGGATAAGATCCTCAACGGCGTCCACAAGGGCGCCCAGCCCATGAACAACCTGCACATGATCGATGTGTCCGACCCCGCCGATCCCACCTTGGTGGCGGAGTTCCCCTATCCCGAGGTGCCCGAGGACTTCCCCTACCCCAACTTCAACGACTGCGGTATCGGCGCCCCCGGCCCCTTCGGCCCCCACAACATCCACGAGCCCATGGGCAAGCCCTGGCTCCAGGACGACCCCAACCTGGTCTACAACTGCTACTTCCACGCGGGGCTGCGGGTGTTTGACGTGTCCGATCCCTACTACATCAAGGAGATCGCCTACTTCATCCCCCCCAACCCGGAGAAGCTGCTCTTTGACGTGCCTGTGCCCGGGCCCATGATCGCCACCACCGAGGACGTGGTGGTGGATGACCGGGGATATATTTACATTGACACTTGGCACGACGGGATGTATATCCTGCGGCTGAAGAAGGACAAGTAAAACGCATAAAAAACCGGGCAGGCGCGTCAAGCGCCTGCCCGGTTTCTGTCTGGTTGGGTTACAGAGAGAGGCCGATGGAGAAGCCCGCCAGCCCAAACAGCAGGGCCAGCGCCGCCGCCACCCCGATCAGCACCCAGCGGGCGGGGGCGGGCTCCATGGGGGGCTCCATGCCCTGGACGGGGACGAAGCCGGGGTATGCCTTGGGGATGGATACCTTCTTCTGTCTGCCATTGGAGACGGAGTAGGTGCACGTCCACTTCCAGGGGTTCTCCTTCACCACCTGGAGGCCGGACAGGGGGGACACCGCCATACTGAGGAGGCTCCCCGGCAGAAGCTGGCCGCTGGTCAGCAGGGAGACCGCCCGAAGGACGGAGGCCTTCAGCCGCTCCTGCTCCTCCCCGTCCAGGATCTCCCACCGGAGGCCCTTGAAGGCCCCCAGCTTCTTGGTGAACTTATAGGTGTCCTGGTTGTTCAGCATGGCCAGGTTGATCTTCCACACCGTGCCGTTGATCCGGGCCATCAGGAACAGGGTGGCGTTGGCCAGCTGGATGGCGGGCAGGGCGAAAAACATCATGACGAAGGAGGCGATGATGCAGCCCAGGGCCGCCAGGGTGAAGGCGGGGGCGCCGTCCTTGGCGATGCCCAGGAACAGCAGCAGGAAGCCGGGCACCAGCCCCACGAACATGGATACCGAGGTACTGACACGCAGGGGGCTCATCCACTTGGGGTCGCCGGGGTAAAAGGCCGCGTCCGCCTGGGCGGCGTCCTGGAGGGTGGCGGAGGCCGGGGCGGCGGGCATATCGGGCAGGGAGGCACTGCGCAGGCCGCCGAGGATGGTGGGCACCGCCCCCAGCAGGGTGAACAGGTACAGCATGGCCAGATCGCCCCAGTAGGCGCGGCGTTCCAGTATTTCCGCCTCCACCAGGGCGGGGATGGCCTGGAAGTAGACAAAGATGTCGGACATGGGGGCGTCCAGGGCGGAGATCACCGCCATCGCCACGCTGAGCCGGTGGGCCAGGTAGGTCATCACCAGGATGAGGACGGAGGAGATCACCGCCCCCTTCTTGCTCAGGGTACCGCCCAGCAGCTCGTAGCCCTTGAGGGCGCCCACCGCCATGATGAGGCCGGAGATGGAGGCCACGTAGCCCAGCTGGCCGATGACCACCGTGCACACCACGCCCAGCAGGGTGCCCAGGAGGGCGCCCACAATGCCGGCCACCACATTTTCCTGGCGCCGCTTCTCTTTGGTTTCCAGTTCCATAGGTCAGGTACACCCTTTCGCGTTCTGATTTAGTTCTTTAGTCCTCCCCATCGGAGAAGTAGTCCTGGAGGAAGGTGGACACCGCCGTCCAGTACAGGGCCTCGTTGGTGCCCACCGAGGCGGCGTGGCCCGCGTCCGGCATCCACAGGAAGCTCTTGGGGCAGCGGGCGGCCTGGTACAGCTTGCCCATCATGGCGGCGGGGACGAAGTCGTCCG
>CASTQR010000172.1 GCA_949451265.1 uncultured Eubacteriales bacterium
GCCAGCCCCCGGGCCGCCATCTCCCTGTGCGCCCTGTGCCGGGGGGTGGCCTACCTCCGGGGGCGGGACTACGTGGTGCCCGCCGACGTAAAGTACATCTGGATCGACGCCATTGCCCACCGCCTGGTGCTGCCCGCCGGGGCGGCGGAGGCTTCCAAACGGGCGGCGGACATCGCCGGGGAGGTGCTGGAGTCGGTGCGCCCGCCCCGGCTGCGGTGAGGCCATGTGGTACCGCCGCCTGCTCTGGGCGGCGGCGCTGACGGCGGCGCTGCTGTTCCAGATCACCAATGACAACTACCTGGGGCGGTTCCTGCTGGCCCTGTGCGTCAGCCTGCCCCTGCTGTCCCTGGCCCTGTCCCTGCCGGGGATGCTCCGCTGCCGGCTCACCCTGTCCGCCGCCCCCGCCGCCATCGACCGGGGCGAAAAAGCGGAATGGGCGGTGGAGATCGACACGGCGGTGAGCCTGCCCATCGCCCGGCTCACCCTCCGGCTGACGGAGGAGAACCTGCTGACGGGGGAGCGCCAGCGGGGGAAGATCCAGCTCACCGGGGTGGCCCGCCGCCGCCCCGCCCAGGCGGAGGCCCTCACGGATCACTGCGGCCTGCTGGAGCTGCGGGCGGAGAAGGCGCGGGTGTGGGACTGCCTGGGCCTGTTCACCCTGCGCCTGCCCAATCCCGCCCCGGCCCGGCTGCTGTGCCGCCCCGTCCCCGCCCCGGCGGAGGCCCCCCGTATCCCGGAGGGCCTGGGCCAGCGCCCCGTGGGCCATAACGCCGCCCGCCGGGGGCCGGGGGAGGACTGCGACCTCCGGGAGTACCGCCCCGGCGACCCCATGCGCGCCGTCCACTGGAAGCTGTCCTCCAAGTGGGACGAGCTCATTGTGAAGGAGCGGGCGGAGACGGTGGCCCCCCTGCCCCTGCTGACCTTAGACCGCTTCGGCACGCCGGAGGCGCTGGACGCCCTGCTGGACGAAACGGCGGGCATGAGCCGCGCCCTGCTCACCGCCCAGCGGCCCCACGCCGTCCTCTGGCTGGACGGGGCGGGGGAGCCCCAGCTCCACCCCGTGGCGGACGAGCGGGAGTACGCCGTCATGCTGACCGCCCTCCTCACCGGCCCCGCCGGGGAGAAGGGCCCTGCCCTGGACGACCACCCCGACTGTCTCCGGGGGCCGGACGGCCCGGTGTTCCGCTTCCACCTCACCGCCGGGGAAGGGGGCGACGTTCATGCTTGAGCGGGAGAACCGCCCCTCCCCCATCGGCGTGTTCGGGGACGGGCTGGTGCTGGTGTGCGCCCTTTGGGGGCTGACCGCCTCCTTCCTGTCCCTGTACGGCGCCCCCGCCGCCCTCCCCGCCCCCCTGGACTGGGCGGCGGGCCGGATGGACCAGTTCCTGCTGTGGGCGGCGCTGTTCGCTCTGCTGTCCCTGGCGGCCTGGACGCCCCGCCGCTTCCAGTGGACGGCGGGGGGGCTGGCCGCCCTGTGGGGGGTACTCGCCCTGACCAACCGGGAGACCCTGCGGCAGGGGGCCGGAATTGCCGTCCGGGAGATCTCGGCGCTGTTTGCCTCCCGGGTGGACTGGGGCGCCGTCTTTGTGTACGAGTCCGGCCTCAACTCCCTGGAGGAGCGGGCCGCCCTCCGGCTGTTCCTGATCGCGGCCCTGGCGGGGCTGGCCCTGCTGCTGGGCTGGGCGGTGGTGCGCTCACGGCGGTGGTGGGCGGCGGTCCTGTTCACCCTGCCCCCCCTGCTGCCCGGCCTGCTGGCCGACCTGTACCCCAGCTGGCCCCCCTTCCTGGCCCTGTGCGCCTGCTGGTGCGCCATGCTGCTCTGCTCCCTGTGCCGCTGGGCCGCGCCCACCCCCCGGGGGAGGTTGACACTTGTAAGCCTTTCCGCCTCTGCCCTGTTGCTGGCTGGGATCACCCTGGCCTTCCCACGGGAGGACTACACCCGCCCCGACTGGGCGAGGCGGGCGGAACAGGATCTGACCAACTTCGCCAACCGGATGGCGGACTGGCTCCCCCGGTGGGAGGACAGCCCCTTCCACTCCACCGTCACCTTCGTGGGGGCGGCGGAGGAGGCCGACCTGGCCCACGCCGGCCCCTTGGGCTACACCGGGCGGACGGTGCTGCGGGTGAAGTCCGACTACGAGGGGCGGCTCTACCTCCGGGGCACGTCGCTGGCGGTGTATGAGGACGGGGTGTGGAAGGCCCTGCCCGAGGGGGCCTACGAGGAGTACAGCCCCCAGGGCCGGCCCAGGTCCGTCCCCCTGTACTTCCCCGCCTGGGCGGTGGACGACGGGCGGCGGGTCTATACCGCCACCGTGGACAACGTGGGGGCGGTGGGGGCCTGCGTCTACGCCCCCTACCACATCACCCCCGCCGGGGAGGACGCGGAGGAGTCCGGTATGCTGCCGGTGGAGGACGCCTACTTCGCCCGGAAGCGGGGCCAGTGGAGCCACACCATGTCCTTTGTGGAGATCGGCCGGTACGGCGATCTGGACAGCCTGATCCGGAAGGCCGCGGTGGACGGGTTCTTTGGCGACGCCATGATGGACGGCACCGCGGCCGCCCAGGGCGGGGGCGCTGCCCTGGACGAGCTGGTCGCCGCGCGGCGGCGAGTCGATATGGATCAGTACGGCCAGTTCGTCCGGGCCCATTACCTGGATGTGCCGGAGGAGCTGCGGCCCGCGCTGGAGCAGCTTCTGGAGGACGCCTGGTGGCAGGGCGGGCTGGGCAGCCCGTATATGAGCGCACCCGACCTCTCCCCCCAGTCTCCCAGCGAGTTTTTGACCTACGCGGAACAGCTGGCCCGCGTCTTAAACGGCTGGTACGAGTACGACCAGTCCGCCCCCGCCGCCCCGGACGGGGTGGATCCGGTGCTCTACTTCCTCACGGAGAGCCGCCGGGGGTACTGTATGCACTACGCCTCCGCCGCCGCCCTGCTGCTGCGCACCCTGGGCATACCCGCCCGGTACGTCAGCGGCTTCACCGCCTGGTCGATGCCGGGGCGGGAGGTGGACGTGGCCGACCGGGCGGCCCACGCCTGGGTGGAGATCTGGCTGGACGGGGTGGGGTGGTATCCCATGGAGGTCACCCCCGCCGCCGCCTTTGACCAGCTCGTCCAGCCCCCCGCCACCGATCCGGGGACGGAGACCCTGCCCCCGCCGGATGCCACCCCCACACCCACCCCCGTCCCCACGGACGCCCCGGAGGACACCCCCGCCCCCACCCAGGGGCCCAACGTCCCAGGCGGCCCCGGCGAAGGGGACGGCCCGTCCCCCGTGTGGGAGGCGCTGCTCCCCGTCCTGAAGGGGCTGGCGGCGCTGGCGGGCCTGAGCGCCCTGCTGTGGCTGGTCCAGTTCGCCGTGAAGCGCCGCCGGGCGGAAAAGCTGTCCGATCCCGACCGGAACCGGGCGGCGCTGTACGCCTACCGCTGCCTGGAGGGGCTGGCCCGCTGGGGCGGGCGCATCGACTCCCAGGGGGTGGAGCTGGCGGAAAAGGCCAAGTTCAGCCCCCACACCCTCACGGAGGAGGAGCTTGCCGCCCTGATCCGCCTGGTGGATGTGGAGCGCACCCGGCTGGCGGTGGGGCCGGCCTGGTGGAAGCGCCTGCTGTTCCGGTACGTCTGGGGCAGGCCCAGCCCCCCGGTATTCGGCCACAGCCCGTAAAGCGGGAAAAAACAGCCCGTCCGGTATTCCGGACGGGCTGTTTCTGTCTGTTTGTCAGGCTTCCCGCAGGCGGCCCAGCAGCTCCCGCACCGCGTCCATGTCGATGGGCTTGGACAGGTGGCCGTTCATCCCCGCGTCCAGGGCGTGGCGCACGTCCTCGGCGAAGGCGTTGGCGGTCATGGCCACGATGGGGATCTCC
>CASTQR010000173.1 GCA_949451265.1 uncultured Eubacteriales bacterium
ACTGCTGCCTGGTGAACATCGGCGACATGCTGGACAACGGCACCATGATCAACGGCAAGCTCATTGAGTCCCCTAAGAGCTTCCAGGTGGCCTGCACCGTGGTGACGCAGATCATCTCCTGCGTGGCCTCCAACCAGTACGGCGGGCAGAGCGTGGAAATGAGCCATCTGGGCAAGTACCTGCGCCTGACCTATGAAAAGTACGTCCGCCGCACCCGGGACACCGCACCCGAGCTGGACGATGCCACCATTGAGAAGCTGGCCCGCGCCCGCACCAGGGACGAGCTGAAAAGCGGTGTGCAGACCATCCAGTACCAAATCAACACCCTGATGACCACCAACGGTCAGTCCCCCTTCGTCACCCTGTTCCTGGTGCTCCGGGAGGACGACCCCTATATGGAAGAAAACGCCGCCATCATCCGGGAGATTTTGTCCCAGCGGCTGGAGGGCATCAAAAACGAGAAGGGCGTGTACATCACCCCCGCCTTCCCCAAACTGGTGTACGTGCTGGACGAGTGCAACAACCTGACCGGCGGCAAGTACGACTACCTCACGGAGCTGGCCGTCAAGTGCTCCGCCAAGCGGATGTACCCCGACTACATCTCCGCCAAGAAGATGAAGGAGCATTACGAGGGCAACGTGTTCTCCCCCATGGGCTGCCGGTCCTTCCTGGCCCCCTGGAAGGACGAAAACGGGAACTACAAGTTCGAGGGCCGGTTCAACCAGGGCGTGGTGTCCATCAACCTGCCCCAGATCGGCATCCTCTCCGGCCAGGATGAGGACAAGTTCTGGCCGTTGCTGGAGGAGCGGCTGGAGCTGTGCTTCGAGGCGCTGATGTGCCGACACAACGCCCTGAAGGGCATCCGCTCCGACGTGTCCCCCATCCACTGGCAGTACGGGGCCGTGGCCCGGCTGGACAAGGGCGAGACCATCGACGAGCTGCTGTACGGCGGGTATTCCTCCATCTCCCTGGGGTATATCGGGCTGTATGAGGTCACCAAGCTGGTGAAGGGCTGCTCCCAGACCGAGCCGGAGGGGGAGGACTTTGCCCTGCGGCTGATGAACCACCTGCGCGCCACCACCGACCGGTGGCGCAAGGAGACCAACATCGGCTTCGCCCTGTACGGCACCCCGGCGGAGAGCCTGTGCTACCGCTTCGCCCGCATCGACAAGGAGCGGTTCGGCACCATCCCCGACGTCACCGACAAGGGCTACTACACCAACAGCTACCATGTGGACGTGCGGGAGGACATCGACGCCTTCGCCAAGTTCACCTTCGAGAGCCAGTTCCAGAAGATCTCCAGCGGCGGCTGCATCTCCTATGTGGAGATCCCCAATATGCGGCACAACCTGGAGGCCCTGAAGGACGTGGTGCGGTTCATCTACGACAACATCCAGTACGCCGAGTTCAACACCAAGAGCGACTACTGCCAGGTGTGCGGCTACGACGGGGAGATCATCGTCAACGAGGACAACGAGTGGGAGTGCCCCATGTGCCACAACAAGGACCACGCCAAGATGAACGTGACGCGGCGGACCTGCGGCTATCTGGGCGAGAACTTCTGGAACGAGGGAAAGACCAAGGAGATCGCGTCCCGCGTGCTGCACTTGTAACAAGCAAAGAGACAGGGGCCTCCGTCGGGAGGTCCCTGTTTTGAAAAAGGTGGTCAAATAACATGAATTACGCGGCAATCAAATGGGCCGACGTGGCCAACGGACCCGGTGTGCGGGTGTCCCTGTTCGTGTCGGGGTGCACCCACCGCTGTCCGGGGTGTTTTAACGAGGAGGCCCAGGACTTTGGCTATGGAAAGCCCTTCACCCAGGCGGAGGAGGAAGAAATCCTCCAGGCCCTGGCCCCCGCCCATATCAAGGGCCTGTCCCTGCTGGGGGGCGAGCCCTTTGAGCCGGACAACCAGCGGGCGCTGGTCCCATTTCTGCGGCGGGTGAAGGAACAATACCCGCAGAAGGAACTCTGGTGCTACTCCGGCTACACCCTGGACCGGGAGCTGTGGCAGCCCAGCCGCGCCCGATGCGAATGTACGGACGAAATGCTGTCCCGCATTGACGTGCTGGTGGACGGGCCTTTCGTCCTGGAGCAGAAGGATTTGAATTTACGCTTCCGAGGCTCCTCCAACCAGCGGATTTTGAATCTCCCCGCCAGTATTGCGGCCCATGTCCCCGTCCTCTGGGACGGAGATATGATCATTCAACCCATTACCAATTGATAAGGAGACCCTGCCATGACAGCTCCCGTTTCCGTCAAGCTGCTGGACCCCCGTGCCAAGTTGCCCGTTTACAGCTCCTTGGATGCCGCCGGCGCCGACCTGTACGCCCTCACCGACGGGCCGGTGGAAATCGTCCCCGGACAGACGGTGCTCATCCACACCGGCATTGCACTGGCCATCCCCCGGGGGTACGCGGGGCTGGTGTACGCCCGCTCGGGACTGGCCACCAAGCAGGGCCTTGCCCCCGCCAACAAGGTAGGCGTCATCGACCCGGATTACCGGGGGGAACTGATGGTGTCCCTCCACAACCACAGCGGGGAACCGCGCACCGTAAACTGTGGCGACCGTATCGCCCAACTGGTCATCACCCCGTACCTCACCGCCGCGTTCACCCCCGCCGACGAGCTGGACGACACCGCCCGGGGCACG
Organism: uncultured Eubacteriales bacterium; assembly: GCA_949451265.1. Next base: position 2,654 of record CASTQR010000173.1, read on the forward strand.
GGCGGGTTCGGCTCCACCGGGAGCAAATAAAGAGACAGCCCCGCCGTCGGCGGGGCTGTCTCTTTCCCATAGATCAGTGGTGGCTATGGCTGAAAATGAGCAGCACCCCCAGAGCGAAGCCCAGCACCGTGGCCAGGATAGGCCAGCGGGATTTCCACTGGAGGGACGCCTCGGGCAGCAGCTCGAAAAACACCACGTACAGCATGGCGCCTCCCGCCAGGGCCAGCGCCGCCGCCAGGGCCGCCTCGGCCTGGTTACCCACCAGGTAGCCCAGCAACGCCCCCAACACCGTGGGCACGCCGCTCAGCGCCGCCACGGCGATGGCCTTCCAGGGCTTGGAGCCGTCGTGAAGCAGGGGAATGGCGATGCTCATGCCCTCGGGCAGGTTGTGCAGGCCGATGGTCACCGCCGCCAGCGCGCTGGCCAGACAGATACCCTGGACCGCTACCGTGGCTCCCACAGCCATGCCCACCGGCACGTTATGCAGGGCCACCGCCGCCGCCAGCACAATGCCCGCCGTGTGCAGGTCGTGGTGGCCGCAGGCGCAGTGGTGGGGGCGGGCCTTGTCCTCGTGGTGGGCGCTCTTGTCAATCCAGCAGTTGAGCAGGTAGGTGACCACGAAGCCCAGCACCAGCGCCAGCGGCGTCATGGGCAGCCAGGGGGCGGCCTCCATGGCCTCGGGCACCATGTCCAACGCCACGATGGACAGCATCAGCCCGGCGGTAAAGCTGAGCAGCAGGCTGGTCCCCCGTGGGGACTCCCGCTTGACAAGGGTGGCCAAACCCCCGCCCAGGGCCAGACCGCCCACGCCGGTGGCGGCGGTCAGAAGAATCACAAATAAAATGGGCTTCATGATGTATGCGCTCCTAAACAGATTTCACCGGACAGACCGCAGGCCTGTCCGGTGAACCTTATCTTAGCACGAACATGGTGGAAAGGCAAGCAAAATCATCCTTTTCGCAGCAATTCCCGCAAACCGATGAGGATGAGAAAGCCGCCGAAGCATTTGCGCAGGATCTCCACATCCAGCGCGGTGGCCGCCCAGGCGGTGAGGGCGGAGCACGCAAGGCCCGCGGCGATGGCGGGAAGGAGGGCTTTTTTCTCCACGTACCCGTTTTTGAAATGGGCGGGGAGGGCGGTGGCGGCGGTGGGCAGGAAGTAGAGCAGGTTGAC
>CASTQR010000174.1 GCA_949451265.1 uncultured Eubacteriales bacterium
CCCTCCGGCAGGTTGTGCAGGCCGATGGTGACGGCGGCCAGCACGCTGGCCAGGCAGATCCCCTCCACCGCCACCGTGGCCCCCACCGCCATGCCCACCGGCACGTTGTGCAGGGCCACCGCCGCCGCCAGCACAATCCCCGCCGTGTGCAGGTCGTGGTGGCCGCAGGCGCAGGCGTGGGGGTGGGCCTTGTCCTCGTGGTGGGCGCTCTTGTCGATCCAGCAGTTCAGCAGGTAGGTGATCACAAAGCCCGCCACCAGCACCCCCGGCACCAGCAGCAGGGGGACACTGCCCCCCTCCAGGGCCTCCGCCGCCTCGGGCACCATGTCCAGCGCCACGATGGACAGCATCAGCCCCGCGGTGAAGCTCAGCAGCAGGCTCGTCCCCCGGGGGGATTCCCGCTTGACGAGGGCGGCAAGCCCGCCCCCCAGCGCCAGCCCGCCCACCCCGGTGGCGGCGGTGAGTAGGACCACAAACAAAATAGGCTTCATGTAGGTACGCTCCTAAAAAATCATCTGCCGGACAGGCCGCGGGGCCCGTCCGGCAGGAACTATCTTATCACGGCGGCGGGGAAAGCGCAAGGAAAATTATGACTTTTCCTCTCGGAATAATTCCCGCAGGCCGATGACCAGCAGGAACCCCCCGAAGCACTTGCGCAGCACCTCCACGTCCATGGCGGTGGCGGCCCAGGCCGCCAGGGCGGAGCACACCAGCCCCGCGCACACCGCCGGCACCAGCGCCCGCCGCTCCACGTAGCCGTTTTTCACGTGGGCGGGCAGGGCGGTGGCGGCGGCGGGGAGGAAGTACAGCAGGTTGATCCCCTGGGCCAGGTTCTGGGCCAGCCCGGTGAAGTTGGTCATATAGATCAGCAGCAGGGAGCCGCCCCCCACCCCGAACCCGGACAGCACCCCGGTCACCGCCCCGGCTAATACGGCGACGATCCACTCCATTTCCGTGCCCCTCCCCTCCGGCCTGTCACAGCAGGGCCTTCACCCCGCCGTACAGAATCAGCAGGGCAAACCCCCGCCGCAGCCACACCATGGACAGCTTCTTAAATACCTTTCCGCCCACCAGCCCGCCGATGAGCCCGCCCGCTAAATAGGGCAGGGCTTGCATCAGCTCCAGATCCCCCCGGAACCAGTAGATCCCGGCGGACAGGGCGCACAGCGGCGCGATGACCGCCACCGACGTGGCGAAGGCTTTCCGCTGGTCCAGCCCGCACTTCCCCGCCAGCAGGGGCACCAGTACCATGCCGCCGCCCCCGCCGAAAAAGCCGTTTACCACCCCCGCCGCCGCCCCGGCCAGGGCGAACCACAGGGGCTTGGATGTGTTTTCCTTCATGTGTATCACCGGGATCAGTATGCCGCCGCCGGGGCGGGACTATTCAAAATTTTCCGCCCCGCCCCCTTGACAACTATTACGGTTAGTGATATAATTATTACAGTAACCGTAAGAAGGGAGGGAAGCCCATGCGGGACAACGCCAAGGGCGGCGCGCTCACCGAGGTGACCTTTTTCATCCTGCTGGCCCTGCACCGGCCCCGCCACGGCTACGCCGTCATGCAGTTCATTGAGGAGCAGACGGGCGGGCGGCTGTCCCTGGGGGCGGGCACCCTGTACGGCGCCCTGAACGCCCTCCAGGAGAAGGGCTGGATCGCCCCCTGGGGGGCGGGCGGGGGCCGGAAAAAGGAGTTTGCCGTCACCGGGGAGGGCCGGGCGGCGGCGGAGCGGGAGCTGGCGCGGCTCAGGGAATTGACCAAAACCGCGGAGGACATCATAGGAGGGGAGACAGCGTGGAAAAGCGATACCGTTACTTCTGGACCCTGCTGGGAGCCCAGGCCAGCTGGCTGAACAAAATGTCCGACCGGGGCCTGCGCCTCTCCCGGACGGAAAAGCTGCTGTATGAGTTTGAGCCCTGCCAGCCGGGGGCCTACCGCTACTGCGTGGAGTTCGTGGCCCACCTGTCCCGGGACAGGGCGGAGGACTACGCCCGCTTCCTGGAGGACTGCGGCTATCGGACGTGGTTCAAGAACTCCAACCTGAACTGGAACATGGGCAAGGTGGAGGGACGGCCCTGGGCGGAGCCGGGGGGCCGCCTGGCCTCCAACGCCACCACCTACAACCGGGAGCTGCTGATCGTGGAGAAAGCCAACGACGGCAGGCCCTTCCAGCTCCACACCACCCACCAGGACAAGGCCAGCTATTACAGGGCCCAGCGGCGGCCCGCCCTGTTCCTGTTCGCGGTAATGGCGCCGCTGGCGCTGCTGCTGCGCTCCTGGCCCGCCGCCGTCTTTGCGGCCCTGGCGCTGGCCCTCCTGATCCGGTATCAGTTTGCGTTGTCCAAGCTGAAACGGGAGGGGGGCATCGCGGAGGAATGAGAGGCGTACGCCTCCATCCCCTTGACACCCGCGAAAAATTGTCAAGCCCCCTCTCTTGCTTCCCCGGCGAAAACCCGGTATAATACTTCCCAATAGCTGGGGAGGTTCGACAAGATATGCCTAAATCTACCAAAAACCAGATCAAGCACGCCCTGGCGGGGCTGCTTCAGACCAAGCGCCTGGACGACATCACCGTCACCGAGCTGGTGGAGCAGTGCGGCATCTCCCGGCAGGCGTTCTACTACCACTTCTCCGACCTGTACGCTGTGGTGGACTACGGCATCCAGGAGCTGCTGGACACCCTGAGCGTCTCCGACCCGGATCGGTGGCGGGAGCCGCTGGAGCGGGCCCTGACCCTGCTGCGGGAGAACCGGACGGTGGCGCTGAATGTGTACCGGGCCTATGAGCGCAGCTATGTGGAGCACGACCTGCGCCGCTGGGCCATGCCCCTGGTGGAGGCCCGGGTCCGCCTGTCCGCCCGGAAGTACGCCGTTACCGAGGATCAGGTCAGCTTCATGACCGAGCTGCTGACCCAGGGCCTGGCCAGCATTGTGCTGAGCTGGGTGGAGCGGGGAATGCCCTCCAGCGTCATTGAGCGGCTGGACGACTTCGACATTCTGGTGGAGGGCGCGCTGGACTACACCATGGAGCGGCTGGCCCAGAAAAACGGCAAGTAGCGGCGGGATGCGACAAAATTTTACAGCGTTCCCGGCCCTGTCAGCTTTTTGACAGGGCCGGTTTTTCTGTCTATGGAATCTGTTTTCCGCCGGGGGTATCATGGCGCTGAACCAAACGGGGGACACCCCGGCAGAAAGGATCGTGTGATATATGAATATGATGAACAGCGTGAAACGGGCGGGCTTCCGGGCGGTATACGGCTACCTGGACAAAGACCCGGACGCCAATATCCCCAAGCTGATGGACTGGGTGGATCGCTTTGCCGGGAACGGCCCCAACAGCTTCCCCGACCAGCGGGCCGCCTTCCGCCGGGTTATCGAGAGTCCGGACAACAACTGGTACCGGCTCATCCGCAGTATGTGGACGGACATCGACGGCGAGGTGCGCAAGACCTTCTTTGAGAACTTCATGCTGAACGGCAACCTCATCGGCTGGGGCGTCCAGGAGGAGGCCAGGGAGCGGTACGGCTGCAATATCCCCTGGGCCATCCTGCTGGATCCCACCTCCGCCTGCAATCTCCACTGCACCGGCTGCTGGGCGGCGGAGTACGGGAACAAGCTGAACCTCACCTTTGACGAGATCGACGATATCATCACCCAGGGCAAGCAGCTGGGGATCTATATCTACATCTACACCGGCGGCGAGCCCATGGTGCGCAAGGATGACCTTATTGCCCTCTGCAATAAGCACAGCGACTGCGAGTTCCTCTGCTTCACCAACGCCACCCTCATCGACGAGGACTTCGCCGACCAGATGCTGCGGG
>CASTQR010000175.1 GCA_949451265.1 uncultured Eubacteriales bacterium
GTCCGGCCCGCGCTCTCCTTCAGCACCCGGCCCGCCAGCTCCTGGGGGGACAGGCCGTCGAAGCCGTCCAAAAGCTGCCGCACCCAGCGGTCGTCCCGGCCGGTGGTGACGCCGTCGCTCACCAGCAGCACGCAGTCCCCCGCGTCCAGGGCCAGCTGGAAGGCGTCCGGCCCGCCCCCTGTCCCGGCGGGCACCCCGGCGGGCAGGGACTCCCCGGCCAGCCGCTCCACCGAGCCCCCCCGCCGCAGGTAGGTGGGGGCCGCCCCCAGCTTGTACACCGCCCCCTTGCCGCTGAACAGGTCGATCTGGAGCAAGTCCACCGTGGTGAACCCCCCCTCCTCCTCCCCCCGGAGGGCCAGGGCCTCCCCCACCGTCTCCAGGGCCTCCTCCGGCTCCAGCCCCGCCCGGAGGAATTTTTCCAGCAGCCGCAGGGCGGTGTCGCTGTCCTCCCGGGCGGCGGGGCCGCTGCCCATGCCGTCGCACAGCAGGAAGTTCAGCTTCCCCGCGCCGTCCTTGAACCACACCCCCGCGTCCCCGCTGACGGCCTGGCCCTCCCGGTTGGAGGAGGCCACCCCCGCCACCGCCATCAGCGGCTCCCGCTGGCCCAGGTGGGCGCGGCCCCGGGCGCACTCCACCTCCCGGAGGGGACAGCCCACCAGGGTGGAGATCCGTCCGATCTCCCCCTCCCGGCAGAGCTGCTCCGCCCCCTGGCCCTCCACCTCGATCTGGAGGTGCCCGAAGGGGTCGGAGTACACCGTACACCGGCCCTCCAGCCCCAGGGCCGCCATCCGCTGCTTCACCAGCCGCTGGCGGCGCACATCCAGGGCGGGCTCCTGGGCCAGCTCCGCCGCCGTCCGGTCCAGCACCGCCGCCATGTGCCCGTACTGGGCGCACACGGCGGCACGGCTCTCCCGCACCCGGCTGTCGTACCGCCGCCGGCTCAGCAGGGCGGACAGCTCCCCGTTGGCGGCCATCAAAAAGGTGTCGAACCGGAGGCACCGGCTGGAGAAGTGGGGCGGGAAGTCCTCCATGGCCCCCGCCCCCCGGTCCAGCATGGGGGGCAGGGCGTCGGCCAGGGCGGACTTGGTGGCCTGGTACTCCCGCTGCCAGCACCGCTCCTTCTGCTTGCACTTGGCGCACACCTTATCCGCCGCCCGGTCGAAGATCCGGGCCGCGTCCCCGTCGTTGGGGGGGGCGGGCTGGAAGGCCAGCCGCAGGCCCGACGACACCGTCCGGAACGCCTCGGCGGTCTGCCGGAGCCGCTTGGCGGCTAACTCCCGGGCCCGGGCGTCCTCCCCCTCCGGCTCCTCCTGCTTCGCCAGCCCGGACAGGCGGCGGAGGAGCTTGTCCGGCAGGACAATGAACACCGCCAGCCCCGCCGCCGTCTCCCAGCCGAAGGCGGCGCCGGGGCCGCCTTCCCACGTCCAGAGGATGGCCGCCGCCCCGCACAGGCCGTAGGCCGCGGCGCACAGCAGCCGCCCCTGCTTGGCGAAAATCCCGGTGAACAGGCCGGGGAGGGCGTACATGAGGGTATACCAGGCGGGCAGTCCGGCGGTGAAGCCCATGGCCAGACCAGCCGCCACCCCCGCCGCCGCCCCGAAGCCCACGCCCCCCTTCCAGGCACACACCGCCACGATGGGCACGCACAGCACCCGGCCCAGGGAGTAGTCCCCCGCCAACGTCACCCGGGCCAGGGCCATCATCAACGCCGAGGCCAGGGCCAGCAGCCCAGCCCCCTGGGTGAGGGTAAAGGCCCCGCCGGGCCGGCGCTTCTCCCAGGCGTCGAAGCCCTCCCGGAACAGGTACACCGACCCGGCGGTGAGCACCACCTCGGTGGCGAAGCCCACCCAGTCCCCCCGGCCCCACCCGGCGGCGGACTGGTAGACGAAGCCCACCACCCCGTTCAGCGCCGCCGCCACTCCCGGCATGAACCAGGGCCGGCGGTAGAGCTGGAACTCGCCCAGGGCCAGGGCCACGGCGTACACCATCATGGCGGCGGCGATGTACCGCAGGCCGTCGATGAGCCCCCGGAAGGACAGGTACCCCAGCGCCGCGCCTAAGAGGGCGGCGAAGCCCTCCCCGCCGGGGCGGCACATCCCCACCAGCGCCAGGGCGAAGGGGGCCTGTCCCCCCATCAGCTCCGCCCCCGCCAGCACCGCCGTGAGCAGGAACCGCACCGCCCAGTCGGACAGCCGGATGGCCATGGGAACGGACAGACCCCGTCCCCGCTTTTCCCGCCGCGTCCCCTCGTTTGCCGTCATGCCGCATCCCTCCGTGGATATCGTGAGTAAAGTTCCATATTATGGTAACTATGCTATTATAGAGCGGCATCGGAAAAAAGGCAGTCGGAAGCTGTCTTGCCTTTTGGGGCGGAATTTGGTATCATATAGCCGAATTTGCCCATCAAAAGCGAAACAGGAGAACGGCATATGAAAATTGGGAACGTAGAGATCAACACCCGGCTGGTCCTGGGCCCCATGGCGGGGGTCACCGACCTGGCTTTCCGGCAGGTGTGCCGGGAGCTGTCCGGGTGCTACACCGTGTCCGAGATGGTGAGCGCCAAGGCCCTGTGCTACGGGGACAAAAAGACCCCCACCTTATTAAGGTTGGGGGAGGGGGAGCACCCCGCCGCCGTCCAGATCTTCGGCAGCGACGAGCCCTTTCTGGAGAAAGGGGCGGCCCTGGCGCTGGAGCGGTCGGGGGCGGACGTGATCGACATCAACATGGGCTGTCCCGTGCCCAAGGTGGCAAACTCCGGGGACGGCTCCGCCCTCATGCGGGATCCGGACAAGGCCGTTTCCGTGGCGAAGGCTGTGATCCGGGGGGCGGCGGGGAGGCCCGTCACCGTCAAGTTCCGGCTGGGCTGGGACAAGGGCTCCATCAACTGCGTGGAGTTCGCCAAGCGGATGGAGGGGGCCGGGGTGTCCGCCGTGGCGGTCCACGCCCGGACAAAAACCCAGATGTACTCCGGCGCCGCCAATTGGGACTACATCCGGCAGGTGAAGGAGGCGGTGTCCATCCCGGTGATCGCCAACGGGGACGTGTTCAGCACCAAGGACGCCGTGCGCATTTTGAAGGTCACCGGGGCGGACATGGCCATGGTGGGCCGGGGGGCGTTTGGGAACCCGTGGCTGCTGGCCCAGTGCGCCGCCGCCCTGGAGGGGCGGGAGATCCCCCCCCTGCCGCCGCTGGCAGAGCGGATGGAGACGGCGGAGCGGCAGTTCCAGCTTGCCCTGGGGCACAAAGGGGAAAAAATCGCCTGCCTGGAAATGCGCAAGCACCTGGCCTGGTATTTGAAGGGGGTGCCCTACGCCGCCTACTGGAAGGACAGGGCGTGTAAAATCTCCACGGCGGAGGAGTTTGAAACCGTTGTCGCGGGGATCAAGCGGGAGCTGTCCGACGAACCCCTGTCAGACCCAGGAAAATAATTCGTCAAAATCCTCAAATAGCCGTTGCCAAGCGGCGGCGTTTATTGTATAATGTTTTTTAGCGGCGCTTCCGCGCCAGACCGCAAATCGTAAGGAGTGGAACAATTATGAGCTATTCTCCCCACAGCATCCGGAATATCTGTCTGTTAGGCCACGGCGGCAACGGCAAGACCACCCTGGTCGAGAGTTTTCTCCACATGACCGGCGCCATCGCCCGCATGGGCAAGACCACCGACGGCTCCACCGTCTGCGACTACGACCCCGAGGAGGTCAAGCGCCAGATCTCCATCTCCGCCGCCGTGGCGCCGGTGGAGTATAACGGCTGCAAGATCAACGTGCTGGACGCCCCCGGCAACTTCGACTTCGCCGG